>NZ_WHIW01000008.1 GCF_009295635.1 Alkalilimnicola sp. S0819
CGGGCTCACGAACGGGCTCACGAACGGGCTCACGAACAGGCTCACGAACAGGCTCACGAACAGGCTCACGAACAGGCTCACGAACAGGCTCACGAACAGGCTCACGAACAGGCTCACGAACAGGCTCACGAACAGGCTCACGAACAGGCTCACGAACGGGCTCACGAACAGGCTCACGGGCAGGCTCACGGGCAGGCTCACGGGCAGGCTCACGGGCAGGCTCACGGGCAGGCTCACGGGCAGGCTCACGGGCAGGCTCGGCGGCCACGCAGACCCACTCACCCCGTGGGTCCTGGCGGCAGGCCCATTTCCCGCCACTCTGGGCGAGTACGGGCGCGCTCAGACACAGCGCGAGGCTGGATGCGGTCAACAGCAGACCATGGCGGCATGAAGACACGGCGGCACCGGCTTTATTGGGCTTCACGATTTATTCTCGGCGAGCAGGGCGCGCATACCTTGGCACAGCCCATGCGCCGCATCAACGAAGCTTGCATTTTAGCGCCTGTTCGGCGATGAATACCCGTTTATGTGGAGACGGCCTTGGCCGGACCAAGAACGCAGATGATGCCCGCCACCGAAAACGAGCCCCCCAGTAGCCTGTCCGATCCGCGCCTGCAGCAGTTGGAGCACTGGCTGCGCGAGGAGTTGCGCCTGCCCTATACGGCGCTGGCGCCCGCTTCGTCCGACGCCAGTTTCCGGCGCTATTTCCGCATTCAGGTGCCCGAGGGCAGCCATGTGGTGATGGACGCCCCCCCGGAGCGCGAGGACTGCCGCCCCTTCGTCAGCATCGCCTGGGCCCTGCGCGACATCGGCCTGAATGTGCCCCAGGTGCTGGAAATGGACCTCTCCCAGGGCTTCCTGCTCCTCTCCGACCTGGGGAACAGTCAGTATCTGTCCGAACTAGACCCCAACAGCGTGGAGCGTCTCTACGGCGATGCCCTGGATGCCCTGGAGCGCTTGCAGCTGCACGGGCCCAGTGGCGACGCGGCGGGGCTCCCCGATTATGACCGCGCGCTGCTGCTGGGCGAGATGGAACTGTTCCGCGAATGGTTGTTGCAGCGTCATCTGGGCCTCGATACCAGCGCCGAAGACGCCATGCTCGATCACAGCTTCGCCCTGCTGGCGGAGGCCGCCCTGGAGCAGCCCCGGGTGTGCGTGCACCGTGATTACCATTCCCGCAACCTGATGGTGGTGGAGCAGGACAATCCCGGCATCCTGGATTTCCAGGATGCGGTGATCGGTCCGATCACCTACGACCTGGTCTCGCTGCTGCGCGATTGCTATATCGCCTGGCCCCGCAGTCAGGTGGAGGCCTGGGCCCTGGACTACCGCCGGCGCCCCGCGATTGGCGAGCTGTGCGGTGAGGTCAGCGACGAGCAATGGCTGCGCTGGTTCGATCTCATGGGCGCTCAGCGCCATCTCAAGGCCGCCGGCATCTTCGCCCGCCTGTGGCACCGGGACGGCAAACCCGGGTATCTGGCGGATCTGCCCCGCACCGTGCGCTACATCAGCCAGGTGGCGGAGACCCATCCGGAGCTCGACGAGCTGAACCGTTACCTGCACGCCCGCGTGCTGCCCGTGCTGGACGCCGCCTGACCGTCATGAAGGCGATGATACTGGCAGCCGGGCGGGGCGAGCGCATGCGCCCGCTCACCGACCATACCCCGAAGCCCTTGCTGGCAGCCGGCGGCCGTCCGCTCATCGAGCATCATGTGCTGGCGCTGCGTCGCGCCGGCGTGGACGAACTGGTGGTGAACCTCGCCTGGCTGGGCGAGCAGATCCGCGACTATCTGGGCGATGGCGAACGCTACGGTCTGCGCATCCGTTACTCCCCGGAAGGCGAGCGGGGCCTGGAGACCGGCGGCGGCATATACCGGGCACTGCCCCTGTTGGGCGATGCGCCTTTCTGGGTAGTGAACGGTGATATCTGGACCGATTATGACTATCAGCGGCTGCCCGTGGAACCGCCGGGCCTGGCGCACCTGGTGCTGGTGGAAAACCCGGCGCACAACCCGCGAGGGGATTTCGCCCTGCGCGACGGGCAGGTGCGCCCCGAGGGCGAGCCCGGGCTGACCTTCTCCGGCATCGGGGTATACCGGCCGGCCCTGTTCGCCGATTGCGAGCCGGTCGCCTTTCGTCTCGCACCGCTGTTGCGCCGGGCCATGAGCGCGGGGCAGGTCAGCGGCGAGCATTACGCCGGCGCCTGGTATGACATCGGCACGCCGGATCGACTGGCGGCGCTGGACACACAACTGCGGAGCCCTTGATGGGAACCGAAATCGACGAAACACGCTTCGATCGGGACGACTTCCTGCGCTTCAGCCAGCGGCTGCGCGACGAGACTCGGCTGTACAAGGACTGGCTGTCGGAAGGCCGTTTCGTGGATGGGCCGCGGCGCATGGGCCTGGAGTTGGAAGCCTGGCTGGTGGACGAGGCCGGCCGGCCCGCCCCCTGCAACGCCCAGGTGCTGGAATCGCTGCATGATCCGCTGCTCTCCCCGGAGCTCGCCCAGTACAACCTGGAGCTGAACACTCACCCCCTGGCGCTACGCGACACCGCCCTCTCCGACACCCAGCGCCAACTGGAAGCGCTCTGGGCGCGGGTCGCCGCGGCCGCCGCCCCCCTGGGCGTGCGTCCGGGGATGATCGGCATCCTGCCCAGCGTCACCGAAGACGATCTGTGTCTGGCGCGCATGTCGAAGCTGCGTCGCTACCAGGCGCTGAACGAGCAGGTGCTGCTGCTGCGCAACCGCGAGCCGCTGAGCGTGGACATTCGCGGCGAGGAGCGGGTCCAGACTCGGCATGCCGACCTGATGCTGGAATCCGCCGCCACCTCGCTGCAATTGCACCTGCAGGTAGGGCCGGCGGAAGCGCCGGCTTTCTACAACGCCGCCGCCGCGCTTTCCGCCGCCACCGTGGCCCTGGCCGCCAACGCGCCCTTCCTGTTCGGCCGCAGCCTCTGGGAAGAGACCCGCATTCCGCTGTTCGAACAGGCGGTGGCCGTGGGGCCGCTGCACGGCGGGCACGCCGGCCCCCTGTCGCGGGTGGGCTTTGGCAGCGGTTACGCCCGTGACGGTCTGTACAGCTTCTTCGTGGAGAACCGCCAGCACTACCCGGTGCTGCTGCCGGTGCCGCTGGGCGAGCCCGCCGAGCGCCTGCCGCATCTGCGCCTGCACAATGGCACCATCTGGCGCTGGAACCGCCCGCTGGTGGGTTTCGAGGAGGACGGCCGGCCGCATCTGCGCATCGAGCACCGGGTCATGTCCGCGGGGCCGAGCTTCATCGACACCCTCGCCAATGCCGCCTTCTTCTATGGGGCCGTGCACGCGCTGGCCGCCGGCGACCGCAAGCTGCCCTATCCGGTGCTGGAGGCCAACTTCTACGCCGCTGCCCGGCACGGGCTGCGGGCGACTATCCACTGGGGCGGGGGCGAGATCAGTGTGCAGCGCTTGATCCTCACCCAGCTTCTGCCCGCCGCGGCGCAACAGTTGCAGGCCCTGGGCCTTGCCCAGACCGATATTGACCGCTATCTGGGCGTGATCGAGGCGCGGGTCAGCGCCGAGCGCACGGGCGCGGCCTGGCAGCGCCAGTGGGTGGGCCGCCACGGGCGCGATTTCGCCGGGTTGACCCGCGCGTACCTGAAACAGCAGGCCGGCGGCGAGCCGGTGCATGCCTGGCCGATATAGCCGATATAAGGGGGGCGGGCATGCTCAAGTACTACGACCATCTGCCAGCGGGTTTTCTGGACGCCGCGCCCGAAGCGTTGGAAACGCTGCTGGGCGGGCCGGCGCTGATCAGCCTGCCCGGGCGCCGGGAACCGGCCCTGTTCGCCTGTGTGCTGCTACACGGCAACGAGACCACCGGTGTGTACGCCGTGCAGCGGCTGCTGCGTCGCCACCGCGAGGCGCTGCCGCGCAGCCTGGAGCTTTTCGTCGGTAATGTGAGCGCCGCCCGCCACGGGCTGCGGCACCTGGACGGCCAACCGGATTACAACCGCATCTGGCCCGGCGGCGAGGCCACGGACAGCCCCGAGACCCGGATGGCGGCGGAGCTGACCGCGCACATGCGCCGGCGCGGCCTGTTCGCCAGCGTGGACGTGCACAACAACACCGGCTGGAATCCGCACTACGGTTGCATCAACCGCCTGGACGGCCCCTTTCTGTATCTGGCCTCGCTGTTCGCCCGCACGGTGGTGTACTTCACCCGCCCCGCCGGCGTGCAGTCTCTCGCCTTCGCCGAGTTCTGCCCCGCGGTGACCCTGGAGTGTGGCCTGCCCGGTCGAGAGGAGGGCATACAGGAGGCCGAGCAATTACTGGACGCGTTGCTGCACCTGCGGGAGCTGCCGGACCACCCGGCGCTGGATGGCCTGGGGGTATATCAGACGGTGGCCCGGGTGCGGGTGCCCGAGGACGTGGCGGTGGGCTTCGATGCCGGCGTGCCGCTGCGTCTGCTGGACGACATCGAGCGGCTCAATTTCCGCGAGCTGCCGGCCGGTACCGCGTTGGCCCGGGTCGCCCCGGACAGCGACGCCCGCCTGCGGGTGGAGGACAACGAGGGCCGGGACGTCACATCGGAATATCTGGAGCTCGCGGATGGCGAACTACGAATGCGTCGCCACGTCATGCCCGCCATGCTCAGCCGCGACCTGCGGGTGATCCGTCAGGATTGCCTGGGCTATCTGATGCGCCCGGTGGCGCTGGACACCGCGTAGGGGCAGCCCTGGCCGCGGATGCCTTTCACCGGGTTTCGGTCTCTGCGGTGAACATTCACGTCGCCTTGTTGTACGGCCAGGGCCGCCCCCTACCGGGAGGGGGGTGCGCGGCGGGTGTGGGCTTCCACGGTTTCGACCAATAATTCCGCGAGGCGTGTGCCGGCTTTCGCCGGTTCGGCCTCCACGCCCAGGCTCCGCATGTCCACCACATCCAGCCCCGGGTAGCCGCAGGGGTTGATCCGGCTGAAGGGCTCCAGGTCCATGGCCACGTTCAGGCTCAGGCCGTGGTAGCTCGCGCCCCGTCTCACCCGCAGGCCCAGCGAGGCGATCTTGCGCTCGCCCACGTACACGCCGGGCGCCTCGGGGCGGGCCGCCGCCGCGATGTCGTATTCCGCCAGCAGGCGCACGATGGCCTCTTCCAGGCAGCTGACCATGCGCCGCACGCCCAGGCCGCGGCGGCGCAGATCCACCAGTGGGTAGATCACCACCTGCCCCGGGCCGTGGTAGGTCACCTGTCCGCCCCGGTCCACCGGCACCACCGGGATATCGCCGGGCGCGAGCAGGTGCTCGCGCTTGCCGGCCAACCCCAGGGTGAACACCGGCGGGTGTTCCAGCACCCAGCAGCGGTCGGGGCTTTGGGCGTCGCGCTCCTCGGTGTAGCGTTGCATGGCGCGCCAGGTGGGTTCGTAGTCGACCCGCCCGAGTTCTTCGACAAGGAACCGCGCCATGCTCAAAGCGTCATCAGCACCGCTTCGTGGGCATTGAGCTCCAGATACAGCGCATCCAGCTGCTCGCGGCTGGTGGCTCGGATGGTCACCGTCACCGAGAGGTAATTGCCGCGCTTGCTGGCCTGGGTGCGCAGGCAGTCGTCCCCCAGGTCCGGTGCATGGCGCCGGGCGATGCTCTCCACCGTGGCGGGCAGGTCGCCGTCGGCGCGGCCCATCACCTTGATGGGGAAATCGCAGGGAAACTGCAGCAGTGATTGCTCTTCGCTCATGGGCTTTACTCGAACATCAGCAGGACTTCATCGCTCAGGCGTTGCCACAGGCCGCCTTCCTTCACCGGGTCCAGCGCCACCAGCGGACGTTCGGCCAGCACGGTATCGCCCAGGCGCACCACCAGCTTGCCCAGGGTGCTGCCGGCATCCACCGGCGCCATGATCTGGCTTTCCATGCTCATGCTGGCGTCCAGCCTGTCGTATTGACGGCGGGGGATGGTGACGTAAAGGTCCTGCTCCAGCCCCAGGGGCAGTTGCTCCCGCGCGCCCTTCCATACCCGGGCCTGGCTGAGCGCCTCGGAGGCGCCGTAAAGACGGTGGGTCTCGAAGAAGCGAAAGCCGTAGTTGAGCAGGGCCTGGCTGTCGTCGGCCCGGGCCTTTTCACTCGCGGTGCCCATCACCACGGCCACCAGGCGCATGTCATCCTGCTGGGCGGAGCTCGCCAGGCAATAGCCGGCGGCGTTGGTGTGGCCGGTCTTCAGGCCGTCCACCGAGGGGTCGCGCCAGAGCAGCTTGTTGCGGTTGTACTGGGTGATGCCGTTGAAGCTGAACTGCTTCTGGGAATACCACTGGTAGTACTCGGGGAAGTCGCGGATCAGCGCGGCGGCCAGCAGCGCCACGTCCCGGGTGCTCACGTAGTGGTTCGGGTTGGGCAGGCCGGTGGCGTTGAGGAAGTTGCTGTTGTTCATGCCCAGGCGCTGGGCATAGGTGTTCATCACCTGGGCAAAGGTGCTCTCACTGCCGGCAATGTGCTCGGCAATGGCGATGCTGGCGTCGTTGCCGGACTGGATGATGATGCCGCGCAGCAGGTCCTCGACGCTGACCTGCTTGCCTACCTCGATGAACATGCGCGACCCCGGCGCGCGCCAGGCCTTCTCGCTCACCGTGACCATTTCGTCCAGGCGCATATTGCCCGCGCGCAGTTCGCTGAAGGCCACGTAGGCGGTCATCATCTTGGTAAGGCTAGCCGGGTCGCGACGCTCGTCCGGTGCCTTCTCGGCGAGCACGTGGCCGCTGTGAAAGTCCAGCAGCAGGTAGCTGGGCGCGGCCAACTGCGGCGGAGCGGGCACCGGGATGCTGGCCGGCGGGGCCTGTTGGCTCAGCGCCGGGGCGGCGGCGAGCAGGCTGAACAGCAACGCGGCGGTTCGGAACAGTGTACGGCTCATGGTGCTTCGTCTTCCCTTTGGTCGTGCGCGGCCGGCCGGCTGTGGCCGCTTTCCTCTAGCGTGCTGACGGTGGTGGTGGCGAGGCCTTGCTCGCGCAGTTGGGCCCGCAGGCGCTCCACCGCGGCGAGATCCTGAAGCGGGCCCAGGCGGACCCGGTGCACGGCGCCCGCGGTCTGACCGCTGCTGTGGATTTCCACCGGCACGGTGAACCGGCCCTGCAGCCGCTGGCGCAGGCGGCGGGCATTAGTATGCTCGCCGAAGGCGCCGGCCTGTACGTAGTAGCTCACATTCGCGCCACGCGGCGCGGCCCCGGGCGGTGGCGCCGCGAGCACGCGGATCTCCACCGGCGCGGTGCCCTGGCGCAGGATACCGAGCTTGTGGGCGGCGGTGTAGGACAGATCGATGATGCGCCCTTCGGCGAAAGGCCCCCGATCGTTCACTTTGACCACGATACGCCGGTCATTGTTCAAATGGCGCACTTCCACGTAGCTTGGCAGCGGCAATGTCTTGTGGGCCGCGGTCATGGCGTACATGTCATAGGGCTCGCCGCTGGAGGTGCGGCGGCCGTGGAACTTCTCGCCGTACCAGGAGGCGATGCCTCGCTCGGTATGTCCGGCGGGGCGGTCGCGCACCTCGTAGCGGACGCCGTAGACCTCGTAGCTGGCCGGGTTGCCGTAGCGGCTGCGGGGCTCGGCCCGGGGGCTGGCGTCGGGCACCTGGTCCAGGTTGCGGGGCGGGGCGGCGGGGGCGCGGTCCTTCTCGTGGCGGGGCGCGGGGCCTTCGCGCACCGTAACCTGGGGGCCGGAGCATGCGGCCAGCAGAGAGGCCAACAGGGTGATCAGCAGTAGGGGGGTGGCGCGAGTCACCGGGCCTGCTCCTTCTGCTCGCGAATGGCTTCGGCCAACTGCCAGACCGCCATGGCGTAGAGCGGGCTGTGGTTGTAGCGGGTGATCACGTAGAAATTGTGCAGCACGACCCAAGGCTGCTCCCCGTTTTCGAGCGCCAGCACCCGCAGGGTCGCCGGGGTGTCGCCGGACAGTTCCGCGTCCACGCTCACGCCCGCCGCGCGCAAGGTCTCCAGCGCCGTGGCCGGTTTCACCGGGCGCCGGCCGCGCTGGGCGTAGGCCTCCCAGGCGTCGCCCGTGAGCCGGGCGGGCAGGGCCACCGGCTCGCCGGCGCGCCAGCCGTGGGCGCGGAAGTAGTTGGCCACGCTGCCGATGGCGTCGGGAATTTCCCACAGCTGGGTGCGGCCGTCGCCATCGAAGTCCACGGCGTAGTGGCGGTAACTGCTGGAAATGAACTGGGGCAGGCCCATGGCGCCGGCGTAGGAGCCCATGGGGGTGAGTGGGTCCATGCCCTGCTCGCGGGCGAGCAGCAGGAACTCGCCCAGCTCCTTGCGGAAGAAATCGGCCCGGGGCGGGTAGTCGAAGCCCAGGGTGAGCAGGGCGTCGATCACCCGGTGGCGCCCCTTGTAGGTGCCATAGCGGGTCTCGACGCCGAGTATGGCGATGATGATCTCCTCGGGCACGCCATAGCGCGTCCGGGCCTCGGCCAGCAAGGCCTCGTGTTCGCGCCAGAACTCAACGCCCAGACGGATGCGCTCGGGCTTCATGAAGATCGGCCGGTAGCGGTACCAGGGGAGGGCCTCGGCGGGGCGGCTGATGGCCTCGATGATTTCCGGGCGGGGCTGCGCCTGGTCCAGCACTTCTTCGAGCTCACTCTCGGTGAAGCCGTGGGCCTCGGAGAGCTGCTCGATGAAGCTGCGCACCTCGGCGCGCTCGCTGGTGGCTGCCTGGGCGGCCAGCGGCACACCCGGGAGGAGGGCAAGGCACAGCAGAAAACGCGACGCGGATAAGGGCATGGCCGTTCGAATCCGAGAGTGACGCAGCCTCAGGAGGACCAGAGCTTGCGGTGTGTGTGGATGGACATGAGCATACCGAAGGCCGCCATGAGGGTCACCATGGAGGTGCCGCCGTAGCTGATCAGCGGCAGCGGCAGGCCCACCACCGGCAGCAGGCCCGAGACCATGCCGGCGTTGACGAAGATGTAGACGAAGAAGGTCAGGCTCAGGCTGCCCGCCAGCAGGCGGCTGTAGGTGTCCTGGGCATTGACGGCGATGTACAGGCCGCGACCGATCACCAGCAGGTAGAGCACCAGCAACTGCGCCACCCCCACCAGGCCGAACTCCTCGGCGAGCACGGCGTAGATGAAGTCCGTGTGACGTTCGGGCAGGAACTGCAGATGCGATTGGGTGCCGTTGAGCCAGCCCTTGCCGAAAAGCCCGCCGGAGCCGATGGCGATCTTCGATTGAATGATGTGATAGCCCGCGCCCAGCGGATCACGTTCCGGGTTGAGGAAGGTCAGCACCCGCTCGCGCTGGTAGTCGTGCATGGCGAAGAACCACATCAAGGGTGCCGCGGCGCCGCCCAGCAGCGCGGCGCCCAACATCATGCGCCAGCGCAGCCCGCCCAGGTACAGCACGAAAAAGCCCGAGGAGGCCACCAGCAGGGAAGTGCCTAGATCCGGTTGCAGCATGATCAGCCCCACCGGCAGGCCGATCAGCCCCAGCGCGGTGAGCAGGCGCGGCAGGCGCGGCGGCAGGCTGCCGTCCGCGAGCAGCCAGGCGATCATCATGGGCAGCGCGAGCTTCATCGCTTCCGAGGGCTGGAAGCGCATGAAACCCAGGTCCAACCAGCGCTGTGCGCCCTTGCCCGTGTAACCGATCACCAGCACCGCCACCAGCAGGGCGACCCCACCGAGGAACACCCAAGGCGTCCAGCGGCGCAGGGTGGAGGGCGGGATCTGGGCAAAGAATGCCATGGCGCCGAAGCCCGCCCCCAGGCGCACCAACTGCTTGCGGGCCTCCAGCCAGTCCTGGTCGAAGGCGCTGTAGAGCACCACCAGGCCGAACACCGACAGCAGCGCCAGTAGCGTGAGCAGGGTGCCGTCCAGGTGCAGGTGACGCTGCAGCCAGGACTGCCGCCAGACGCTGCCCCGGCCGACGGTATCGTTACCGATCATCGGCGGCCTCCTTGAGCTTGCCGTCCTCGAGTAGCCAGGCGTCCATCACCTGACGGGCGATGGGGGCGGCGGTGCGGCTGCCGCCGCCGCCGTGCTCGGCGATCACCGCCACCACCAGCTGTGGGTCTTCCACCGGCGCGAAACCGACGAACAGGGCGTGGTCGTGCAGCCGCCGGGCGAGGCGTTCGGCGTCATACTCCTCATCCTGGCCCAGGCTGAAGACCTGCGCGGTGCCGGTCTTGCCGGCGATGCTGTAGGGGGCTTTGCCGATGCGCCGGGCGGTGCCCCGCGGGCCGTCCACCACCAGGCGCATGGCCTCGATGATGCGCTCCCAGTTGCCGGGGGCTCGGGGCGTGATCGCTTGGCCCGGGGGTTCGTCCAGCGGGCGCTGGGTGATGGTCTTCTCTCCCGGTGCGCGCACGCCGCCCAGCAGGCGCGGCGTGACCGGCCGGCCCCGGTTGGCGAGCGTCGCGGCGGAGGCGGCCAGCTGCAGCGGGGTGCTCAGGAAAAAGCCCTGGCCGATGCTGGTGATCAGGGTCTCGCCGTGGTACCAGCTTTCGTTGCGGTTGGCCCGCTTCCACGCCCGGGAAGGCAGGATGCCGGCGGACTCGCCGTGCAGGTCCACGCCGGTGGGGGCGCCGAAGCTGAACGGGGCGAGAAAGGTGGACATGCGGTCTATGCCCAGCTCATAGGAGAGCGCATAGAAGTACACATCGCAGGACTCGGCGATGGCCTCTTCCATATTGGTGTGGCCATGGCTGCTCCAGCACCGATAACGGTGATCGAGGCCCGGCAGCTGGTAGTAGCCGGGGCACCAGGTGCGCTGTTCCGGCGTGGTCACGCCGTACTCCAGCCCCGCCAGGCCGATCAGCGGCTTGATGATGGAGGCCGGCGGGTACTGCCCGCGCAGGGCGCGGTTGAACAGCGGCTTGCCCGGGCCGTGCTGCAGCGCCTCATAGGTGGCCTGGTCGATGCCGTTGACGAACAGGTTGGGGTCGAAGCTGGGTTTGCTGGCGAAGGCGAGCAGGTCCCCGTTGCGCGGGTCCAGCGCGATTACCGCGCCGTCGAATTCCCCCAGCGCCTGCTCGGCGATGGCCTGCAGTTCGATGTCCAGGGTGAGGTAAAGATTTTTCCCCGGCTGGGGGGCTTCGCGCTCCAGGCTGCGGATGGTGCGCCCCAAAGCATTGGTCTCCAGGCGCTCGGTGCCCACGCGGCCATGGAGCAGATCCTCGTAGTAGCGTTCCACGCCAGCCTTGCCGATATGGCTGGTGCCGGCGTACTCGCCGGTGTCTATGCGCCCCAGATCCCGTTCGCTGATCCGCCCCACATAGCCGATGGCGTGAGCCCCAACCTCGCCGCGCGGGTAATGGCGCGTGAGCTGGGCGCGCACGTCCACGCCCGGCAGGCGATGGCGGTTGACCGCGATGTGCGCCACCTCTTCCTCGCTGAGCCGGTACTTCAACGGCACTTCGTTGAAGTGGCGTTGGCGGTGGCGCAGGGCGTGGAAGCGCTCCAGCTCCGCGTCGCTCAGCTCGATGAGCCGGCCCAGCTCCGCCAGGGTGGCGTCCATGTCCTGGACCTGCTCGGGGGTGATCACCAACTGGAAGCTGGGGCGGTTCTCGGCGAGCAGCCGGCCTTCCCGGTCGAAGATCAGCCCCCGAGTGGGGGGGGCGGGCACCAGCTTGACCCGGTTGGCCTGGGAGAGGGTGGTGTAGTGCTGGTAGTTGAATACCTGCAGGTAGCCGGCACGCCCGGCCAGACCCAGAAACAGCAGAAACATCAACGCCATGGCAGTGAGCGCCCGGCGGTTGAACAGCCCCCGCTCCTCGCGACGATCCTTGATGTGCGGCGCGCGGGCCATGGCTCAGCGTACCCGGAAGTGGCGGCGGACTTCCCGCAGGATGAAGAACAGCCAGGGCCAGAGGATGGCTCCGAGCAGGGCGGACAGCCAGAAGCCCAGGTCCGCCGGGGGCTTGCCGATAATGCCGTTCGCCCACAGCAGGATGAACCGGGCCAGCAGCAGCATGATCAGGATGCTGGTGGCCTGCTGCCAGACCGGTAGCAGGCGCAGGCGCTGGTGCAGGCGGAGGATCAGCCAGGCCACCACGGCGTAGGCCAGGGCGTGTTGACCCAGCAGCGTGCCCTGCAGGGTGTCCTGCAGCAGCCCCACCAGCCAGCCCACGGTCACCCCCACCCGCTCTGGCAGGGCCAGGGTCCAGTAGATCAACACCAGCAGCACCCATTCGGGGCGTGCGCTGCTTGCCCAGTCGGGCAGCGGTACCACGCTCAGGCTCAGTGCCAGAAAGAAGCTGAGCGCAATGACCCAGCCGCCCTGTCGCGCGCCGCCCGGATTCATGGCCCCTCCTGCGTGGGAGCGGCGCCGGGCTGTTCGCGTTTGCGCACCAGTAGTACCTCGCGGCTGCGATCCAGCGCGGCCGTGGGGGCGGCGGTCACCTGGGCGAAGGGGCGGCCCGGATCCTGGTGCACGGTCTCCACCCGGGCGATGGGGTAGCCCTGGGGGAAGCGCCCGGCAAGCCCGGAGCTGACCAGCAGGTCTCCGGGGCGAATATCGGCGTTATTGGGCAGGCTGCTCAGTTCCAAGCGGTGCAGATCACCGGTGCCCAGGGCGATGCTGCGCACCCCGTTGCGATTGACCTGCACGGGGATCGCGTGGCCGGGGTCGGTGATCAGGCGCACCATGGCGGAAAAGGGCCCCACGCTATTCACCTGGCCCATGATGCCGTGGGCGTCCAGCACCGGCTGGCCGACGAAGACCTCGGAGCTGGCGCCCTTGTCGATCTGGATAAGATGGGTGAACGGGTCCAGGTCCACTCGCATCAGCTCGGCGATCAGCACCGATTCCCCCACCTGGTAGCTGGAATCGAGCAGATCCCGCAGGCGGATGTTCTCCACCTCTAAAGCGTCCATCTTTTGCAGACGCGCCTGGTGAAGCAGTTGCTGGTCGCGCAGGCGGGCGTTCTCCTCGATCAACTGTCGGCGGCTGGCGAGGTTTTCGCTGAGGTAGCCGCTGAAATTGCCGGGCAGATCCACCGCCAGGCGAATGGGGTAGACCGCGGCGGCCAGGCTCTCGCGGATGGGCTGGGCCAGGTGCTGGCGATGATCCAGGGTCATCAGCACCACCGAGATGACGCTGAAGAAGATCACGCGGGCCGTAAGCGAAGGGCCTTGTTGAAACAGCGGTTTGATGATGCTTCCCCGGGTCAGTCAGAGGCCGGCTTCGGGATCGCTGCCCAAAGGCGGGCGGCGCCGTGTCCGGCGCCACCCCGATGCGTGGGGCCTGCGGGTGAGCCCGATGGGGCCTACTCCACCGCGAAGAGGTCGGTGCCTTTCTCGTCCATCAGTTCCAGCGCACGGCCGCCACCGACGACCACGCAGGTGAGCGGGTCGTCCGCCACCACCACGGGCAGGCCGGTCTCTTCCATCAGCAGTCGGTCCAGGTTGCGCAGCAGCGCGCCGCCGCCGGTGAGCACGATGCCGCGCTCGGCCACGTCCGAACCGAGCTCCGGCGGGGTCTGCTCCAGCGCCGTCTTCACAGCGCCGACGATGCCCGAGAGCGGCTCCTGCAGCGATTCCAGAATTTCGTTGCTGTTGACCGTGAAGCTGCGCGGCACGCCCTGGGCCAGATTGCGGCCCTTCACTTCGGTCTCGTGCACTTCCGCGCCCGGGAAGGCCGTGCCGATCTCGTGCTTGATCCGCTCGGCGGTGGCCTCACCCACCAAGATGCCGTAGTTGCGGCGGATATAGTTGATGATCGCCTCGTCGAAGCGGTCGCCGCCGATGCGCACCGACGACGCGTAGACGATGCCGTTCAGCGACAATACCGCCACTTCCGAGGTGCCGCCCCCGATGTCCAGCACCATGGAGCCGCGGGCTTCGTCCACTGGCATGTTTGCGCCAATGGCCGCCGCCATGGGCTCTTCGATGAGATAAACCTCGCGGGCCCCGGCACCGCCGGCGGATTCCTTGATCGCGCGGCGCTCCACCTGGGTGGAGCCACAGGGCACGCAGACCAGCACGCGCGGGCTGGGCTTGAAGAAGCGTGCTTCGTGAACCTTCTTGATGAAGTACTGCAGCATCTTCTCCGTCACCGTGAAGTCGGCGATCACGCCGTCCTTCATCGGCCGGATGGCCTTGATATTGCCTGGGGTGCGCCCCAACATCCTCTTCGCGTCGGTGCCTACCGCCGCAATGCTCTTCGGCCCGCCGTCCCGATCCTGTCGGATGGCCACTACCGAGGGCTCGTTCAGGACGATGCCCTGGCCCCGGGAGTAGATCAGAGTGTTGGCGGTGCCGAGGTCTATGGAGAGGTCGTTGGAGAACAGGCCGCGGATTCCCTTGAGCATTCTCTCTTCCCGGTCCGATAAAGCCGCTTAATCTAGCAATGGGTAGGGGTTTGGGCAAGGCGGCTTCTGTGCTAACTTTTCCGGCTTTACCCGGCGGGTAGCACGGAGTGAGCCGATGTCTCTCGGACCCGATGAAGTCAAGCGCATCGCCCACCTTGCCCGGTTGGCGATCGATGAAGCCGATATTCCTTCTTATGCCCGTAGCCTGTCCGACATCCTCGACCTGGTCGAGCGGATGCAGGACGTGGACACCAGCGGGGTGGAGCCCATGGCCCATCCGCTGGACGCTACCCAGCGCCTGCGTGACGACGAGGTGACCGAACCGAATCAGCGCGAGCTGTTCCAGTCCATCGCCCCGGCGACTGAGGCCGGATTATATCTGGTACCCCGGGTCATAGAGTGATACCAATCACGCCCCGCGCGGCCGTACCGCCACGGATTCATTTCAGGAATCAGACATGCACCGCAAGACCCTAGCCGAGCTGGCCGCGGCCCTGCGCGGCGGCGAGTTCTCCAGCGTGGAGCTCACCCGCAGCGTGCTGGCGCGCATCAAGGCGCTGGACGGCCAATTGAACAGCCTCGTCACCCTCACCGAGGAGCAGGCCCTGGTCGAGGCTGAGAACGCCGATGCCCTGCTCGCCCAGGGGCGCGGCGGGCCGCTCACCGGCGTGCCCATCGCCCACAAGGACATCTTCTGCACCCGCGGCGTGCGCAGCGCCTGTGGCTCGAAGATGCTCGACAACTTCATCGCGCCCTACGACGCCACGGTGGTGGAGCGGATGCGCCGAGCCGGTGCGGTGATGGTGGGCAAGGCCAATATGGACGAATTCGCCATGGGCTCGTCCAACGAGACCAGCTTCCACGGCGCGGTGCGCAATCCCTGGGACACCAGCCGGGTGCCCGGCGGTTCCTCCGGCGGCTCCGCGGCGGCGGTGGCGGCGGGCCTGGTGCCCGGCGCCACCGGCACCGATACCGGCGGCTCCATCCGCCAGCCGGCGGCCCTGTGCGGCATCAGCGGGCTCAAGCCCACCTACGGGCGGGTATCCCGCTGGGGCATGATCGCCTTCGCCTCCAGCCTGGACCAGGCCGGCCCCATGGCCCGCAGCGCCGAGGATCTGGCGCTGATGCTCCAGGCCATGGCCGGCAACGATGAGCGGGATTCCACCAGCGTCGAGCGCGCGGTGCCCGACTACCATCAGGGGCTGAGCAAGTCCCTGAAAGGGCTGAGGATCGGGTTGCCCAGGGAGTACTTCGGCGAAGGTCTGGACCCGGCGGTGGCCGCCGTGGTGGAGGCGGCGGTGGAGGAATACCGCCGTCTGGGGGCCGAGGTGCGCGAGGTGAGCCTGCCCAGCAATCATCTGGCGATCCCCGCCTATTACGTGATCGCCCCGGCCGAGGCCTCCTCCAACCTCTCGCGTTTCGACGGCGTGCGCTACGGCCACCGGGCCGAGAACCCCGCCGACCTGGAAGACCTGTACACGCGCAGCCGGGGTGAGGGCTTCGGGCCGGAGGTCAAACGACGCATCATGGTGGGCGCCTATGCGTTGTCCGCCGGCTACTACGATGCCTATTACCTGAAGGCCCAGCAGATTCGCCGCCTGATCCGCGACGACTTCCTGCGGGTGTTCGAGGACGTGGACGTGCTGATGGGGCCCGCGAGCCCCTCCACCGCCTTCGCTCTGGGCGCCAAGTGTGACGACCCGGTGCAGATGTACCTGTCCGATGTCTACACCATCGCCGTGAACCTGGCGGGCGTGCCGGCCATGTCCATTCCGGCCGGCTTCCATCAGGGCATGCCCGTGGGGCTGCAGATCATCGGCCGCTACTTCGACGAGGCGCGGCTGCTGAACGTGGCGCACAAGTTCCAGCAGGCCACCGACTGGCACCAGCGCCTGCCGGCGGCGTTTCAATAGCGTCCGGAGTTGTAGCTTGGGTTTTGTTTACCACAGAGGCACACCGGGGCACACAGAGAAAAGCACTTGAATGTTCTCCTCTGTGGATCTCTGTGCCCTCTGTGTCTCTGTGGTTAAAGCAGCGGTGGTAGCACCCGCTGAATATCGAGCGAGAGATTAGTCATGGAATGGGAAACGGTCATCGGGCTGGAGATTCACACCCAGCTTGCCACCCGCAGCAAGATCTTCTCCGGCGCGAGCACGTCCTATGGCGCCGCGCCCAACACCCAGGCCTGCGCCATCGACCTGGCCATGCCCGGTGTCTTGCCGGTGCTCAACCGTGAAGTGGTGCGCATGGCGGCCAAGTTCGGTCTGGCCATAGGCGCGCGCATCAGCCCGCGCTCGGTGTTCGCCCGCAAGAACTACTTCTACCCCGACCTGCCCAAGGGCTATCAGATCTCGCAGTACGAGCTGCCCATCGTCGCCGAGGGGGAAGTGGAGATCGAGTTGCCGGGCGGTGAGCGCAAGCGCATTGGTGTGACCCGGGCGCACCTGGAAGAGGATGCGGGCAAGTCTCTGCACGAGGATTTCGCCGGCATGACCGGCGTGGATCTCAACCGCGCGGGCACACCGCTGCTGGAGATCGTCTCCGAGCCCGACATGCGCTCCGCTGTCGAGGCCGTGGCCTACGCCAAGAAGATCCACAGCCTGGTGCGATACCTGGAGATCTGTGATGGCAATATGCAGGAAGGCTCCTTCCGTTGCGATGCCAACGTCTCCGTGCGCCCGAAGGGGCAGGCGGTGTTCGGCACCCGGGCCGAGTTGAAGAACCTCAACTCCTTTCGCTTCCTGGAGAAGGCTATCAACTTCGAGGTGGAGCGCCAGATCGAACTGATCGAGTCCGGCGGGACCGTGGTGCAGGAAACCCGCCTGTATGACGCCGACCGGGACGAGACGCGCTCCATGCGCAGCAAGGAAGAAGCCCACGACTACCGCTACTTCCCCGACCCGGATCTGCTGCCGGTGGAACTTTCCGAGGATTTCCTCGCCGCGGTGCGGGAGACCCTGCCCGAGTTGCCGGACGTGAAGCGTGAGCGCTTCATGGCGGAATACGGCCTGAGCGCCGATGATGCCGCGATACTGACCGCCAGCCGCGATCAGGCTGATTACTACGAGTCCGTGGTGCAGGCCAGTGGGCATCAGCCGAAACTGGCTGCCAACTGGGTCATGGGCGAGTTGGCCGCGGCGCTCAATCGCAGCGAGATCCCGCTCGATCGCAGCCCCGTCACCCCGGGCATGCTCGGGCAGTTGATACAGCGCATCACCGACAACACCATTTCGGGCAAGATTGCCAAGGACGTGTTCGAAGCCATGTGGCAGGGCGAGGGCGAGCCGGATGCCATCATCGAGGCGAAAGGCCTCAAGCAGGTCACCGACACCGGCGCCATCGAAGCCATGGTGGACGAGGTGCTCGGCGCCAACCCCGCGCAGGTGGAGCAGTACCGCGCCGGCAAGGAGAAGATGCTGGGCTTTTTCGTCGGCCAGATCATGAAGGCCTCCAAGGGCAAGGCCAACCCGGCGCAGGTCAATGAACTGCTGCGGGCCAAGCTGAAGCAGGACTGATTATTCCATGAGCAGCCCCGACCATCTTTACCGTTTCGTCTTCGAGCACGCCAATGTGCGCGGTGAATTCGTGCAGCTGGAAGACGCCTACCAGGAAGTGCTGCGCCGCCGGGAATACCCGCCGGTGCTGCGGGATCTGATGGGCCGGGGGCTGGCCGCCGCCGCCCTGCTGGTGGCGACCGTCAAGTTCCGCGGCTCGCTGGTGCTGCAGGCCCAGGGCGAGGGGCCGTTGAGCCTGTTCGTGGTGCAGGCGGGCAGCAACGGCGGGCTGCGCGCCATGGCGCGCTGGGAAGGCGAGCTGGCCGAGCGCCCCCTGGGCGAGCTCTGCACCAACGGTTATCTGGCCATCACCATTGACCCGGAAGGGGAGGGTGAGCGCTACCAGGGCATCGTCGGTCTGCAGGGCGAGGGCCTGGCCGAGGCGCTGGATGCCTACTTCCGCGACTCCGAGCAGCTGGAAACCCGCGTGTGGCTCGCCGCCGACGGAGAGCGTGCGGCGGGGCTGCTGGTGCAGCGCCTGCCCGGCGATGACCCGGACGAGGACGCCTGGAATCGCGCCGAGAAGCTGGCCGAGACGGTGACGGAAGCGGAGCTGCTGGCGCTGCCCGTGACCGAGTTGCTGCACCGCTTGTACCACGAGGAAGACCTGCGTCTGTTCGACCCGGTGCCTCATCGCTTCCAGTGCAGCTGCTCGCGGGAGCGGGTGGAGGGGATGCTCAAATCCCTGGGCTCGGAGGAAGTGCACGATATTCTCACCGAGCAGGGCGCGGTGGAGGTGGCCTGCGATTATTGCGGCGAGGGCTACCGCTTCGATGCCGTGGACGTGGATGCCATGTTCAGCGGGGAGCCGCCTACGGAGACGCCGCCTACACGCCATTGAGGCGGGACGGGAGGGGGTATCGCGGCCACCAGCCGCGATACCCCCTTCCTTTTCAGGCCCTGCGTCGCCGCGGTTCCGCCTTCCGCGCCTCGCGCCGCTGGTAGGTCGGCTTGCCACCGGCAACCGTCGCCTCATCGATCACCAGCCGCTCCACATCTCCCAGCTCCGGCACCCGGAACATGGGCTCCAGAAGCACCGCCTCCAGCACCGAGCGCAAGCCCCGCGCCCCGGTGCCCCGGGCCAGCGCTCGCGCCGCCAGGGCGTGGAGCGCCTGGTCCGTCACCAGAAGCTCGCAATCATCGGCCTGCAGCAAGGCCGCGTATTGTTTCACCAGCGCATTGCGGGGCTCGGTCAGAATGCGTACCAGTGCCGCCTCATCCAGCTCCTCCAGCATGGCCACCACGGGCAGGCGGCCGACGAACTCCGGGATCAGGCCGTAGGCGGTCAGATCGGCGGGTTCGGGGCTGTGCGCGTGCATCTCGGGTGTTTCCGGGGCCGCGCTGAAGCCGATGCCGGCGCGGCTGCGCCGCTGTTTCATCAGCTCCCCCAGCCCTTGGAAGGCGCCGCCGCAGATGAACAGGATCTCCCGGGTGTCCACCTGAACCGGCTGGCGTGCCACGGCGCTACCGCCTCGTGCGGGCGCTTTCACCAGGCTGCCCTCCACCATCTTCAACAGCGCCTGCTGCACGCCCTCGCCGGAAACGTCCCGGCCGTGACCCGGGCTGCGCGAGCGGGAGGCGAGCTTGTCCACCTCGTCGATGTAGACAATGCCCCGGCCGGCCAGGTCCGGGTCGCCGCCGGCGGCTTCCAGCAAGCGCTGCACGATGCTCTCCACGTCCTCGCCCACATAGCCTGCCTCGGTGAGGCTGGTAGCGTCGGCCACCACGAAGGGCACCTGCAGTTGACGGGCCAGGGTCTCCACCAGCAGGGTCTTGCCGGAGCCGCTGGGGCCGATCAGCAGCACATTGCTCTTGGCCAGCTCCGTTGCGCCCCGGCCGCGGGCGGCCAGGCGTTTGTAGTGGTTGTAGACCGCCACCGCCAGTACTTTCTTGGCCTTCTGCTGGCCGATGACGTAGCGATCCAGTTCGGCGTGTATCGCCCGCGGGCGGGGCAGATGGGCCAGCGCCTGGGCCCAGCCGTGATCCAGTTCCTCGTCCAACAGGCGCTGGCAGTCCGCCGCGCAGTGCTCGCAGATATAGGCCCGGGGGCCGGCGATCAGCGCGCCGACCCGGGATTCGCCCTTGCCGCAGAACGAACAGAACAGGTCCTGGCCGTTGGCGGGGTCATGGTAGTAACGACTCATACGGCTCACGGCTCCTCTCCCGTGCAGCGCCCTGCTATATCAATACAGCGGCAGGCGGACCTGTTTTCTTTATAGCCGGTCTTGCCCGTTCTCGCCCAGCCACCGGCGCACGGACGGGCTGGAACCCCGGTGCTACAATCGCGCTTTTGCGGCCAATGCGCGGAATGGATATGGACAAGAAGCTGCTGGACATCCTCTGTTGCCCGGTGACCAAACAGCCGGTAAAGGTGCTCTCCAGGGACAAGCTCAAGACGCTCAACGCGCGCATCGCCGAGGGCTCGGTGCGCAGTTACGGCGACGAACCGGTGCGCGCCGCGCTCACCGAGGCACTGGTCACCGACAATGGCGAGCGCATCTACCCGGTGGAAGACGGCATTCCCATCATGCTCCAGGAGCGCGGGATCAGCGCCCGCGAAGCCGGTCTGAAGTAGCCCGGTGAGCGAGCGCAGCATCGCCGACTGGCTGCGCGCCGGTGAGGCACGGCTGAGCGGGTGCAGCGAGAGTGCCGCGCTGGATGCGCAATTGCTGCTCGCCAAAGCCCTGGGACAACCCCGCGCATATCTGCTCACCTGGCCGGAGCGCAGGCCGGGCGTGGCCGCGGCGGCCCATTACGAGCGCTTGCTGCAGGCCCGCGCCCAAGGCGAGCCGGTGGCCTATCTACTGGGCCGACAGGGCTTCTGGTCGCTGGAGCTGGAGGTCGGCCCCGGCGTGCTGGTGCCGCGGCCGGAGACCGAGTTGCTGGTGGAGTGCGCACTGGAAGCGCTGGGGCCCGGGCAAGAGGCCGCGGTGTTGGATCTGGGCACCGGCAGCGGGGCGATCATCCTCGCCCTGGCCGTGGAGAGGCCGCGGCTCAGGCTCACCGCGGTGGAGTGCAGCGAACCGGCCTGGGCGCTGGCCCGGCGCAACTGCGAGGCGCTGGCGCCGGGGCGGGTGGAGCTGCTGCGGGGCAGCTGGTTCGAGCCGCTGGCCGGGCGGCGCTTTCAGCTCATCGTCTCCAACCCCCCCTACATCGGCGAGCAGGAGCCGGAGCTTGCCGCTCTCGCCCGGGAGCCACGCGGCGCGCTGGTGGCCCAAGAGGCGGGCCTGGCGGATCTGCGTCACATCATCGAGCGGGCACCGGCGCATCTGGCGCCCGGCGGCTGGCTGATGCTGGAGCACGGTTATGCCCAAGGCGGTGCGGTACGGTCGCTGATGACGGCGCGGGGGTTCCTGGGCGTGCTCACCCAGCGGGATCTGGCAGGCCTCGAGCGGGTGAGCCTGGGCCGTTGGCCCGAGTCCGCATAGCTTGGGCGGCGCCGAAGGCGGGGGGCCCGGGATCTTCGGCGATATGCGCACAGCTTTGCTGGCCTGGGAAGCCTCGATTCCGTCTTCGGCGGCCTCGAGGCCATGCCGGCGGACCGTAATCCGCCACCGTTCACAATCCCGTCATGGTCTTGCGCGGCGCGGCTCGTTACTATGATAGCTTGCTTTGCAGAGCGGAATGACCCGCAGGCGAGACCGGATCAAATATGGACGAGCAGCACGTAGACAACCTCAACGTCGTGAGCCTGGACTTAATGCCCACCCCCGCCGAGATCAAGCGCAAGCTGCCTCTGAGCGAGGCGGCGGCGCGCACCGTGGTGGAAGGGCGCAAGGTGGTGCAGAACATCCTCGACGGCAGCGATCCGCGCATGCTGGTCGTGGTGGGGCCTTGTTCCATCCACGACACGAAGGCGGCCAAGGAGTATGCCCAGCGCCTCAAGGCCCTGCACGATGAGCTCAAGGACACCCTCTACATCGTCATGCGGGTGTACTTCGAGAAGCCCCGCACCACCGTGGGCTGGAAGGGGCTGATCAACGACCCCTACATGGACGATTCCTTCCGCATCGAGGAAGGCCTGCAGATGGCGCGGGAGCTGCTGCTGTACGTGAACGAGCTGGGCCTGCCCGCCGGCACCGAGGCGCTGGACCCGCTGACCCCGCAATATCTCGCGGATCTGATCAGCTGGACCGCCATCGGCGCGCGCACCACCGAATCCCAGACCCATCGCGAGATCGCCAGCGGCTTGTCCAGCCCGGTGGGCTTCAAGAACGGCACCGACGGCAGCCTGCAGGTGGCGATCAACGCCCTGCAGTCCGCCGCCTCGCCCCACAGCTTCCTGGGCATCAACCAGGATGGCCAATCGGCGGTGGTCCGCACCCGCGGCAACCGCTACGGCCACGTGGTGCTGCGCGGCGGCGAACGGCCCAACTACGACTCGGTGAGCATCGCCCTGTGCGAGAAGGAGCTGGATGACGCCGGCCTGCGCACCAAGCTGGTGGTGGACTGCAGCCACTCCAACTCCAACAAGGACCCGGCCTTGCAGCCGCTGGTGCTGGAGAACCTGGTCAATCAGGTGTTGGAGGGCAATCGCTCCATCGTCGGCGTGATGCTCGAGAGCCATCTGGGCTGGGGCAATCAGAAGCCCGGCAAGCCCGAGGAACTGCAGTACGGCGTGTCCATCACCGATGCCTGCATCGACTGGGACACCACCGCCAGTTGCCTGCGCGAGTCGGCGAACAAGCTGCGCGAGGTGCTGGCGACTCGGGAGTCCGAGAGCCCCGCGGCGGCGGGAGCTTGACGACCTGCTTCGGTAAGGGTTGAATTGACCGGAATGGATCACAGCTCTTGGCTGATGCCAACAGCGCCAATTCAACGATAAGGGCGCTCGCCGTCGGTTCGAAATGGACGGGCGGGCGGCCCCCGGCGACATGAGTCGTCGCGGGGTGGGCTAAGGGAGGAAAGCACCAATGTCCCAGAAACAACATGCGCCGGTAAAGGATTTTACGCCGTACGAACCCAGCAAGGGTGAGGAGTACATGAGCCGCGAGCAGCTGGATCATTTCCGTGATCTGCTGCAGACCTGGAAGCAGCAACTCCAGGAAGAAGTCGAGCGCACCATGAGCCACATGCGCGACGACGCCAACAACTATGCCGATCCCGCGGACCGTGCCTCTCAGGAGGAGGAGTTCGCCCTGGAACTGCGCACCCGTGACCGCGAGCGCAAGTTGATTCGCAAGATCGACCAGACCCTGGAGAAGATCCGTCAGGACGATTACGGCTACTGCGAGCAGTGCGGCATCGAGATCGGCCTGCGCCGGCTGGAGGCTCGCCCCACGGCCACGCTGTGCATCGATTGCAAGACCCTGGAAGAGATTCGGGAGAAGCAGCGGGTGGCGTGACGTCCGAACCGCAGCATTGTGAAGAAAGGCCGCGTTCTGCGGCCTTTCTTCGTTCCGTACCGCGATCCCCTCCGCATCATTCCCCGGCCAGCGCCGCCAGCTGGTCCGCCTGGTACTCGCTGATGATCGGCCCGATCACCTGCTCCAGCCCGCCCTGCAGCACCTCGTCGAGCTTGTAGAGGGTGAGGTTGATGCGGTGGTCCGTTACCCGTCCCTGGGGAAAATTGTAGGTGCGGATCCGCTCGGACCGGTCGCCGCTGCCCACCAGCAGCTTGCGCTGGCTGCTCTGCTCGGCCTGCTGCTTCTCCCGCTCGGCGCTGGTCAGGCGCGCCTGCAGCAAGGACAGCGCCTTGGCGCGGTTCTTGTGCTGGGAGCGCTCCTCCTGGCATTCCACCACCACACCGGTGGGGATGTGGGTGATGCGGATGGCGGAGTCGGTCTTGTTGACGTGCTGGCCGCCGGCGCCCGAGGCGCGGAAGGTGTCCACCTTGAGATCCGCCGGGTTGATGCTGATCTCCTCCACGTCCGCCACCTCCGGCAGCACCGCCACCGTGCAGGCGGAGGTGTGGATGCGCCCCTGGGATTCGGTCTCGGGCACCCGCTGCACCCGGTGGGCGCCGGATTCGAATTTAAGCCGGGAGTAGGCGCCCTGGCCCACCACCCGGGCGATCAGCTCCTTGAACCCGCCGTGCTCGCCCTCGCTGGCGCTGATCACCTCGATGCGCCAGCCCTGACTCTCCGCGTAGCGGCTGTACATGCGGAACAGATCGCCGGCGAACAGCGCGGCCTCGTCGCCGCCGGTCCCCGCGCGGATTTCCAGATAGATATTGCTGTCGTCATTGGGGTCGCTGGGCAGCAGCAGCAGCTTCAATGCCTGCTCCTGCTCGGCGAGCCTGTCCCGGGCCGCCCGGATCTCGTCCTCGGCCATCTGGCGGATGTCCGCGTCACCATCGGCCAGCATGCCTTCGGCGGCCCGCAGGTCTTCCTCGGTCTGGCGATAATCGCGCAGCCCGTGCACCACCGGCTCCAGGCGCGCGTATTCCCGGGAAAGCTGGGCGAAGCGGTTCTGCTCGGCGATGATTCCCGGCTCCGAGAGCAGGGCGCTCACTTCCTCGTGGCGCTCGGCCAGCTGGTCCAACTTGTTGCGGATCGATGCTTTCACTGCGGTTTCCTTGCCACGTCCAGCAGCCGGGCGTAGGCCGCCAGAGTCGCCTGCTCCCCCTCGCCGGCGGCTTCGCGCAGGCCGCGGGTGGGGGCGTGGGTGAGTTTATTGGTCAGGGTGTAGGCCAGATACTCCAGCACTTGCTCGGCGGGCTCGCCCCGGCGCAGCCGGGCCTGGGCCCGCGCCATGACCTCGTCCCGGCTGCGCCGGGCGCGCTCGCGGTATTCGCGGATCAGCGCCACCGCGTCCTGGCTGCGCAGCCAGCGCAGGTAGCGCCCGCTCTGCTCGACGATGATCGCCTCGGCCTGCCGGGCGGCCTCGCGGCGCGAGCGCAGATTCTCCTGAATGACCTCGCGCAGATCATCCACCGTGTAAAGGTACACATCGGCAAGCTCGCCCACTTCCGGCTCGATGTCCCGGGGCACGGCCATGTCCACCATGAATATGGGGCGGTGCTTGCGCGCCTTCAGCGCCCGCTCCACGCTGCCCTTGCCGAGTATGGGCAGGCGGCTGGCGGTGGAGGCGATGATGATGTCGGTCTCGACCAGCTGCGCCGGGATGTCCGGCAGCGCGATGCCGCGACCCTGGTGCTGGGCGGCGAGCTGTTGCGCCTTCTCCAGGCTACGGTTCGCCACGGTAAGCCCGCCCAGGCCATGATCGCGCAGGTGCCGCGCGGTGAGCTCCATCATTTCGCCGGCGCCGATCAACAGCGCGCGCTGCTGGCCCAGTTCACCGAAGATCTGATGCGCGAGGCGCACCGCGGCATAAGCCACCGACACGGGGCTAGCGCCGATGGCGGTGTCGCTGCGCACCTGCTTGGCCACCGCGAAACTGTGCTGGAACAGCCGGTCCAGCACCCCGCCCAGGGTGCCCGCGCTAAGCGCCTCGCCGTAGGCGCTCTTGGCCTGGCCGAGGATCTGCGGCTCGCCCAGCACCAGCGAGTCCAGCCCGCTCGCCACCCGCAACAGATGATGCACCGCCTGTTCGCCCTCATGCTGATAGAGGTGCCCGTCCAGGCTGTCCGGGGCGAGCCGGTGATGGCGGTGCAACCACGCGCGCAGCACCTCGGCCTGCTCCGCCACGGCGTAGAGCTCGGTGCGGTTGCAGGTGGAGATGATCGCGGCCTCGGCGACGCCCCGCTCGGTGCCGAGTTCTCGCAGAGCACCCTGAAGCTGCTCTGCATCGAACACGACCCGCTCGCGGACCTCTACCGGCGCGCTGTGATGACTGAGGCCAAGGACGAGAAGGGACATGATTTTCCAGCGGTGAAGCTGGCGCAATTCTAGCAGCCCGGCGGTTTTCCGCCTATCCCATGGCCGGCCTCCGTGCCCGGCCCATGCGAGCTGCGCTCGGCCTGTGTTAAAAGGGGGGGGAACCTGGATGATCGAGTTGCCCCGCATGTTGCGCACTAGACGCCCTTCGTTGATCACCTTGCTCGCGCCGGCCCTGGCTCTGGGGCTGGCTGCCTGCGCCGGGCCGCAGCCCCGTGAGGCAGCTGCCCCGGCGCCCGAACCCGCGGCCGAGGCGCCGCCCCGCAGTGCCGATGCGGATCTGATGCTGAAGCTGCTCGCCGCCGAGATGGCGCTGCGCGAGCAGGACGCGGGGGCGGCGCTCGGCTACTACCGGGAGGCCATGGCCTTGAGCAACAGCCCCCGGGTGGCCAGTCGCACCGCGCAGTTGGCCCGCTACCTGGGGCGCGATGAGCTGGTGCGGGAGGCCGCCGAGCGTTGGCGCGTCTGGGCGCCGGAAGACCCCCAGCCCCTGCGCCTGCTGGGCCTGCTGCGCCTGGAGGCGGGCGCCCAGGCTGAGGCGCTGGCCCTGCTCGCCGAGTTCGTCGAGGGCAGTGGCGCCACCGCCGAGGCTTTTGAGCAACTGCTGGCGGATCTGCGTCAGTCCTCGGCCGCCGATCGCAGCCTGGCGGTGGGCGAGGCGCTGGCCGAGCGCTTTCCGGACAGCCCCGACGCACAGCTCGCGCTGGGGCGGCTGGCGCTGTGGGAGCAGCGCTACGCGCTGGTGGATGAAGCCGCCGCCCGTGCCCTGGCGCTGCGTCCAGACTGGCGCGATGCCTGGTTCCTGCGCGCCGAGGCGCAGCGTCGGTCCGGCGACGAGGTGGCCGCCCTGGAAACCCTGGATCAGGCCCTGAAAAGTCAGCCCGCGGACTACGAGCTGCGGCTTCAGTACGCCCGCGGACTGCTGGGCGCGGGTTTTTCCGAGCAGGCCCTGGCGCAGTTCCGGCGCTTGCTCAGGCAGCGGCCGGCCGACGCCCGGGTGCTCTACGCCGCAGGTCTGCTGGCGTTGGAGACCGGCGAGCCGGAGCAGGCGCGCGGCTATCTGTTGAAGCTGCTGGAGCTGGGGGAGCAGACCGACGCGGCGCAGTATTTCCTGGGTCGCCTGGCAGAATCCGAAGGGGATCTGGAAGGGGCCTTGCGCTGGTACGGCCGGGTGCAGGGCGGCGAGTACCAGGCCCGGGCGCAGTTGCGCCGTCCCGCGGTGTTGGCGGCCGAGGGCAACCTGGCCGGCGCCCGGAAAATGCTCGCCGAACTGCGAAACGCCCAGCCGGAGCTGGCGATGCAGGCCTGGCTGGGCGAAGTGGCGCTGCTGCGCGAGGCCGGTGCCCGGGATGAGGCGCGGGCAATGCTGGATCAGGCTCTGGAGAGGCACCCCGGGGAGCCCGATCTGCTCTACAGCCGTGCCCTGATGGCCGCCGAGGCGGGGGATGTGGCCCGCGCCGAGGAGGATCTGCGCGCGGTGCTGGCCGGCAACCCGGACAATGCCCGGGCCTTGAACGCGCTGGGCTACACTCTGGTGGATCTCACCGAGCGGGTGGAGGAGGGCTTCGCGCTGATCCGCCGCGCCTACCAGGGTGCCCCGGACGACCCGGCGGTTATCGATAGCATGGGTTGGGCCCATTACCGGATGGGCGAACTGGAGCAGGCGCTGGATTATCTCAGCCGGGCCTACGAACTCTACCCAGACCAGGAAGTCGGCGCGCATCTCGGCGAGGTGCTCTGGCAGCTGGGCCGGCGGGAGGAGGCGCGGGCGATTTGGCGGGCGGTGCTGGAGCGTGATTCGGCGAGCCCCGCCGTGCGTGAGACCATGGAGCGACTGACCCGGTGAAGTGCTGGTTGACCGTGTTGCTTGCCGCACTGCTGCTGGTCGGCTGCGCCACCCGGCCGCCCCAGGAGGACGTTCGCGGCGACCGGGAGCAGGCCCTGCTGGCGGTGGAGCAGTGGTCGCTCAGCGGGCGCGCGGTATTGCGCGCCCCGCGCGAAAGCGGCCGGTTCAGCGTGGCCTGGCGCCAGGACGGCGCCGCCTACGATATCTGGCTGCGCGCCCCGTTGGGGGCGGGCAGCCTGCACCTGCGGGGCGAGCCGGGCCGGGCAAGCCTGCAGACCCGGGACCGGATCCTGCGCGCGGCGAGCCCCGCGCAGTTGCTGGCCGCTTACCTGCCGGCCCCGCTGCCGGTGGAGGCGCTGGGATACTGGCTGCGCGGCCTGCCCCAGCCGGGCGGGGGCGCCCGCTTGCAAAGGGACGAGGACGGCCTGCCGCGCGCCCTCGCCCAGGGAGCCTGGGAGGTGGAGTACCGCCGATACGTCAGCGTCGGCGGTTTCCTGTTGCCCGAGGTGCTGCACCTGCGCGGCCCCGATGTGGAGTTGCGCCTGGCCGTCAACGAATGGGTGCTCGATGGCAGGCCCTGAATCCGTCGGCTGGCCCGCGCCGGCCAAGCTGAACCTGTTCCTGCACGTCTGCGCGCGCCGCGCCGACGGCTACCACGAGCTGCAGACCGTCTTCCAGTTGCTGGACCACGGTGATGAGCTGGACTTCGTGCCCCGCGGTGACGGCGCTATCCGTCGCTCGGCCGGCCCCGAGGCGGTACCGCCGGAAGAGGATCTGGTAGTGCGCGCGGCCCGCCTGCTGCAGGCACAGGCCGGTATCCGCCAGGGCGTGGATATCCGGGTGCGCAAACGCCTGCCCCTGGGGGGCGGGCTGGGGGGCGGCAGTTCCGATGCGGCCACCACCCTGGTGGCCTTGAACGCGCTCTGGGGCGCGGAGCTTTCCACCGAGGAACTGGCCACGCTGGGCCTGCGTCTGGGAGCGGACGTGCCGGTCTTCGTGCGCGGCGAAAGTGCCTTCGCCGAAGGCGTGGGGGAGCGCCTGCAGCCGTTGGCGCTGCCCGAACAATGGTTTTTGGTCATCGCCCCGGCGGTGAGCGTGAGCACCGCCGAGGTGTTCACGGCACCTGAATTGACAAGGGATACCCCGCGTATCAAAATACCGCCCCTTGAATTTCATCGGTGTCGCAACGATTGCGAACCGGTGGTGCGTACACGGTATCCGCCCGTGGCCCGAGCCCTGGATTGGCTCTCCAGCCACGCCCCGGCCCGCCTGACCGGCACCGGGGGCTGTGTGTTCGCGCCCTTCGCGGCGCGGGCGCGGGCCGAGGCGGTGCTGGCAACACTGCCCGCGGGCTGGCAGGGTTTCGTCGCCCGCGGCCTGCAGCGTTCCCCCTTGCGGGCGCGGCTGGCGGTGGAGCGGGTGCGCAAGGACAACTGGGGCGTCGCCAAGCGGTAAGGCACGGGGTTTTGATCTCCGCATGCGCAGGTTCGAATCCTGCCGCCCCAGCCATTCATTTCCATCCCATGCAGCCCGGCCCGCGCGCCGGGCTGTCGTTGTTAGTGCAGGTGGTGCCTCGTGTCCGGAAATGGTCGCATGATGGTCTTCAGCGGCAATGCCAACCGCCCTCTGGCGGAAGCCATAGCGGAGAATCTGAACACGCGCCTCGGGCAGGCGGAAGTTGGCCGCTTCAGCGACGGTGAAGTGGCCGTGGAGATTGACGAGCACGTGCGCGGCAAGGATGTGTTCATCGTCCAGCCCACCTGTGCGCCCTCCAATGACAACCTCATGGAGCTGCTGGTCATCGCCGATGCCCTGCGCCGCTCCTCCGCCGCCCGGCTCACCGCCGTGGTGCCGTACTTCGGTTACGCCCGCCAGGACCGGCGACCGCGCTCCCAGCGCGTGCCCATCACCGCCAAGCTGGTGGCTGACATGATGTCCGCGGCGGGCATCAACCGCGTGCTCACCGTGGACCTGCACGCCGACCAGATCCAGGGCTTCTTCAACTTCCCCGTGGACAACGTCTACGCCTCGCCCATTTTGCTGGGCGACATCTGGCGACAGCTCTACCCGAACAAGATCGTCGTCTCCCCGGACGTGGGCGGGGTGGTGCGGGCACGGGCCATCGCCAAGCGGCTGGACGACGCGGACCTGGCCATCATCGACAAGCGCCGCCCCCGGGCCAACGAAGCCAAGATCATGAACATCATCGGCGACGTGCGGGACAAGACCTGCATCATCGTCGACGATATGGTGGACACTGCCGGCACCTTGTGCGAAGCCGCCAAGGTGCTCAAGGAGCGGGGTGCGTTCAAGGTGGTGGCCTACATCACCCACCCGGTGCTCTCCGGCAAGGCGATCGAGCGCATCACCGACTCCCAGCTCGATGAGATGGTGGTCACCAATACCATTCCGCTGGGCGAGGCCGCCGAAGCCTGCAGCAAGATCCGCCAGCTCAGCATGGCCGGTATGCTGGCCGAGACCATACGCCGCATCAGCAGCGAAGAGTCGGTGAGCGAGCTGTTTGTAGACTGACAACCCCCCGGTAGGAGCCGCTTCTACCGGACAGGGTGGCCGCGCCACCCCGCAGAATTGCGGCATTTTGCCGCAGCACAACGGCCCCGCGCGGGTCGTTCTTTAAGCAAGGCGCCGAACCAGGTCGCGGGGGAGGCGCCGACCGCCAATCGCGGTTCTGATGGAGAGACGAGATGTCTACTATTGAACTCAAGCTTGATGCTGAAAAGCGCACGGATCTGGGGAAAGGTGCGAGCCGCCGCCTGCGCCGTGCGAAGAAGATCCCCGCCATCGTCTACGGTGGCGGCAAGGACGCCGTGGCCATCACCCTGGCCGCGCAGCAGGTGCTGCGCCTGGCCGAGGAAGAGGCCTTCTACTCCCAGATCCTCGAGCTGAAGATCGACGGCAAGGCCGAGCAGGTAGTGCTCAAGGACATGCAGCGCCATGCCTTCAAGCCCTTGATCGAGCATCTTGATCTGCAGCGCGTCGTCAAGGGCCAGAAGATGGTCATGCACGTGCCCTTCCACTTCCTCAACGCCGAATCCGCCAAGGGCGTGAAGCTCGGCGGCGGTCGCGTCAACTACGCCATGATCGAGCTGGAAGTCGAGTGTCTGCCCCAGGATCTGCCCGATAACATCGAAGTGGACCTGGCCGACATGGATATTGGCGACATCCTGCATGTGTCCGATATCACCCTGCCCAAGGGCGTGGTCAGCCGCATACTGGAGCAGGGCGCCGAGCATGACCAGCCGGTGGTCTCCATTCGCCCGCCCCGCGGCGGTGTCGGCGATGAGGGCGAAGGCGAAGAAGGCGAGGGCGCCGAGGAAGCCGGCGAAGAGTAAGCGGGCGGCGAGGCTGACGTGGCCGAACAGGCACCGAAGGTCGAACTGGTCGTGGGCCTGGGGAACCCGGGCGAGCGCTATGCGCAGACCCGTCATAACGCGGGGTTCTGGTTCGTGGACGAACTGGCCCGCCGTTATGGCGGGTCTTTTCGTGCCGAGGGCAAGTTCTTCGGCGAGCTCGCCCGGGTGACCCTGGACGGTGTCGACTGCCATCTGCTCAAGCCCATGACCTTCATGAACAAGAGCGGCCAGTCCATCCAGGCCCTGGCGCACTTCTACAAGATTCCGCCCGAGCGGATCCTGGTGGTGCACGACGAGCTGGACCTGCCCCCGGGCCAGGCGAAGCTGAAGCAGGGCGGGGGGCACGGCGGTCACAACGGCCTGCGCGACACCATCCGCGTGCTCGGCCGCGACTTCGGCCGGCTGCGTCTGGGCGTTGGTCACCCCGGCCACAAGGACGCCGTGGTCGGCTACGTGCTGAGTCGCGCCCCCGCCGCCGAGGAGCAGGCCATTCGCGATGCCGCCGACCAGGCCGCCGACTGCATGGCCTGGCTGCTGGCAGGCGACTGGGGCCGAGCGCAGCAGCGTCTGCACACTTGATTGTCGCGCCGCGGCGCCCGTCGCCGCGATGCAGCCGATGGCGGAATCGAGAATTCCCCTTCCCGCCACCACACACCGGAGCACACTCATGGGATTCAAATGCGGCATCGTCGGCCTGCCCAACGTCGGCAAGTCCACCCTGTTCAACGCCCTGACCAAGGCCGAGATTCCGGCGGAGAACTACCCCTTCTGCACCATCGACCCCAACGTTGGCATCGTCCCGGTGCCCGACCCGCGGCTCGATGAGTTGGCCGCCATCGTCAAGCCTGAGAGAGTCCTTCCCACCACCATGGAGTTCGTGGACATCGCGGGTCTGGTGGCGGGGGCCTCCAAGGGCGAAGGGCTGGGCAACCAGTTTCTGGGCAATATCCGCGAGTGCGACGCCATCGCCCATGTGGTGCGCTGCTTCGAGGACGAGGACGTGCACCACGTGGCGGGCAAGGTGGACCCGCTCTCCGATATCGAGATCATCAACACCGAGCTGGAGCTTGCGGACCTGGACAGTGTCGAGAAGGCCCTGCTGCGGGCCGAGAAGGCTTCCAAGGCCGGCGACAAGGCTGCTATCGCCCGCCGCGACCTGTTGAAGGACGTGCAGGCAAGACTCAACGAGGGCGTGCCCGTGCGCGCCCAGGGCCTGGACGCCGATCAGCGTGCTTTACTGCGCGATCTGCACCTGCTCACCATCAAGCCCGTGCTGTACGTCGCCAACGTGCTCGAAGACGGCTTCGAGGGCAACGAGTTGCTCGAGAAGGTGCGTGAGCATGCCGCGCAGGAAGGCGCGGGCGTGGTGGCCCTGTGTGCCGCGATTGAAGCCGAGCTTGCGGTGCTGGACGACGACGAGAAAAAGGAATTCCTGGCCGAGTACGGCCTGGACGAGCCGGGCCTGAACCGGCTGATTCGCGCCGGTTACGAGCTGCTGGGCCTGCAGACCTACTTCACCGCCGGCAAGAAGGAAGTGCGCGCCTGGACCGTGCGCAAGGGCTCCACCGCGCCCCAGGCGGCCGGGCGCATCCACACCGACTTCGAGCGGGGCTTCATCCGCGCCGAGGTGACGGCCTATGACGACTATATCGCCTGCAAGGGCGAGCAGGGCGCGAAGGAAGCGGGCAAGCTGCGATTGGAAGGCAAGGAGTACATCGTTCAGGAAGGGGATGTGATGCATTTTCGGTTCAACGTCTGAACCGCGCCGCTGCACCCTTGACAGACCGGGGCCGGTCTTGGAAAATCCCGGCCCTGCCTACCTTGTACGGCTACGTAGCTCAGCTGGTTAGAGCACAGCACTCATAATGCTGGGGTCGGTGGTTCGAATCCACCCGTAGCCACCATTTCTGCGAAATCACAAGATCGTCCAAGCGAGCTAGTAATCACGATTTTCGTGATCAGGTAGCCCGCGTCCGAAGACTCCTCGCACCGGGATTGTTATAGTTCGTCCATGCTGTCTAATAACGACATTAGCCTCTGATTGCCGTGCGCAGATACAGGCGCTATTGGTTCAGTTTGTTGCTGCTCGCGGGTATCGGAGTGTTGGCGTCACGCTTGGCCTCTCCGGACGTAATGCTGGCTGACCTAGTATTTGAGCCGCTGTACATCCTGCCCCTGGTGGGCTTCCATGCATGCTATGTCTTGGCAGCAAGCTGCGCTTGGCGTCTGGCACTGCGGGGAAGCTGCGGCTTGCAGGTGACGTTAATGGAGGCCGTAGCGCATGTTGCCGCACTTAATCTGGGAAAGTATGTACCAGGTAAGGTTTGGGGCATGTTTGCGCGAGGCATGGCACTTGGCGAGCGCTGCGGCCCGTCGGAGGTCGCTTCCGCGACCCTGCAGGAACAAATAGCCTTATTACACGCCGGTGTGGTGCTGGGGGCGGTAGCCGCAGCCATTGTTATTTCCCCGGCATTTTGGCTGGTGGCCTTAGGTCTTGCGCTATTGGTGGCGTTGACACCCTTGTGGTTAGGCTTGGCCCTCCGACTCGTTGAACGAATGTTCAAGCGTATGGATGGGCTGTTGTCACGGATAGCTGATCCAAGGTCATACGCCAAAGTGTTTCTGGCTCACGTTTGTGTCTGGTTGTTTCTTAGCTTGAGCTTGACGGTCATCGAACCGGCAGTTTTAGGTGTGGAGCCTGATCTTGCGCGCACCTGCTGGTTGATCTTGGCGAATGTGGTGGGCATTACCGTAGGTTTCTTCGCGGTTTTTGCTCCGGGCGGTATCGGAGTGCGTGAGGCTGTAACGACCGCTCTGCTGCTTCCGGCGATGCCCGTTGAGCATGCGGTGATCCTGACAGTCTTGTTCAGATTTTGGCTTATGGCCACCGAGCTTCTGATGAGTATCTTTCTCCTGCACCCACGAATCACCAGGATATAGGCTTATAGGCTAACGCAATAAAGCCGTCAGAGCGGTCGGTGTGTTCGAATTTTTGCGCTATGAAATCCAACGGCCAGAATGTGATGGGGTTGGCTAATACGCCGAGCCAATGAAATCGTCGCGGTGCATGGTCTATTCCACTGCGCTTCGTCCTTTGCTCTGTATTCCAGCGGGATTTCCCAGGCTTTTGTAACAAGGCAAACGTTTCCCTTGCTAATCTGAAAGCGTGGATGAACGGATAGCCGTAGCCAAAAATCTTGGTCTGTTGCATGCCCACCTCGTTAAGTGCGTCTGCCAGCTGCTCACGGCTGTATCGCCGAAGGTGACCTACCAGATCATCATGAGTGCTCCAGTAGCGCTCATGGGCGGGTACCGATAAAAGCATTTGTCCACCGGGCTTGAGCGCTGCCATCATTTTGCGAAGGAAGGCTGAGTCGTCCTCAATATGCTCAAGGACTTCGCAGGCGATCACACAGTCGAACTGCTGATGGAAATCAGCCGCCATGAAGTCTCCAACCACCAGGCGGACGCGCTCTCTTTCGTCTGCCGAGAGACAGGATGTGTATCGGGCCTGGGCCTCCGGGTGGAACTCGACCAGACAGCCATCATCGAACAGCTTGGCCAACTCCCGGGAAAGCTGATACTCCCCTGGGCCTATTTCCAGGAACGACCCTCCAGGCCTTATCTGCCGGATCATGGACGCTCTACGCAACAGGTAGCGAGGTGGGTAGTAGGTCATGAGAGCCTTCTCAATAGGGATCCGAGCGAATCCTTGACTCTACTCATGCTCAAGTGTTCGCGATAGTGAGCCTGCCCTGCGTTGCCTATTTCGGCCAGGGCGGTAGGGTTGTGGTAAGCCCACTTAATCGAGGCAGCGATTCCGTCTGCGTCCCTCTGAGGAACCGCGAGACAATTCTTGCGATCAATCAAGCCACACGCGGCGGGACTTTCACCGACCATGGTGGGCACCGCCATCGCCAGCGCCTGTGCTGTTTTCCCGGTTACCACACGCTTTGCTTGGGGCGTTCCTCCAAAAGGGCCTCCCAGGCATAGCCATGCTTGCGCAAGATGTTTTCCGATCAGCGTGTCGAATGGGATATGGCGATCATGGCGTACTTCTATCGCTGTGTTCTCGCTGCGTAGCCGCGCGATGTCACTACTGTCGGAATTGCTCCCCCCGACGAAATGGAAGGTCACTCCGGGGAGAGAGAGCCTCCTGAGTGCATTAAGTATGTACGTGGCGCCATGAAGGGGGAGAAAGGAGCCGTAGAAAAGCACGGTTCGTTTGCCTGGCGGTAGAGGAGAGGCAGCTTGAAAGGTCTCGTCAGCAGCTACGGGAATGGCCTCCAACTGTTGGTGTTGGAGCTGAAAGTGTTCCTTGAAGGCATCGATGTGTGCGGAGGTGTCCGTTAGAACAGCGGCGGCATCATGCAATATCCATCGTTCGATACGCGCAATCGTTGATGACACCAGTTTCCTTCGTGCTGCGCCGAGACCGCGTTCCTCAAGCAGGGACAGAGTGGGTGACATCATATTGTCAAAGATGATCCTTTCCCCGGGAAGGAAAGACCTCAGGAGCGGATACAGCTCGTGGCCCCGGAAACCCACCAAGTAAAAGTCGGGGTGCCAGGTACGTTCGATGTGAAATACCTGCCTGAGTGTCTCAAGGTATCTCGTCGGTCCCGAGCTTCGGCTTTTTGCGATACACAACTCGACCCCATCCATCGACTGCAGGGCCTGGACGAGGTTCCGGGTTCGAATGTAGTCCGGATCTTTATAGGCGAGAAGGTAGCAAACGCGCATTGGGTATGCGACCTCATGTCCCGCTTGGGCGTCGTGCTGTTCTAGGGTTCTTCATTCGGGGGCTTCGTCTCTGGCCGTCCGGCGGTGGTCTTCGTCCAGGCCGCGGTAGTGAAGAGATGACACCTGTTCGGACAGGAGACCGATCAGGAACGTTGACAGCGCCGATAAAAAAAGCAGAGCGCCCATGTTCGTGAATCGGCCTTCGTTCAGGTAGGTATAGCCGTAATAAAGGATGCCAATCGAAAACAATGCACCACTGACTGGCAAGAAGAACCTCATCGGGGAGAATAGCGCGCCTACCTTGAGAATTATGATGAGAAAGCGGGTGCCATCATGTAAGAGCCGGATCTTGCTTTTCCCTTCGCGCGCGCTCGCATCAATCGGTATATAGCCTACAGGCAGGCCGCTTCTAAAGAAGGCCATGGTGCTGGTGGTGGGGTACGAGAAGCCATTCGGCAGCAGGTAGAGAAACTTCCTGAAATGCCGAGCGCGAACCGCACGGAAGCCAGACGTCAGGTCGTCTATCTTGAACCCGGTCATGACGGAAGCGAGTCTATTGTAGAACGCGTTTGCGATTCGCCGCCCTGCGGAAGCTTGCGTGCTAGGCCGCCGCGCCCCGACCACCATTGCAAAGTTGTCGTCCTCCAGCTTCGTCAGCAATCGTTCAATGTCTCTTGGGTCATGTTGCCCGTCAGCGTCCATGAAGACAATTACTTCGCCTTCCGCCGCACGGGCTCCGGATTTGATAGCTGCGCCATTCCCCATTGAGTAAGGGTGGGTGATTACCTTCGCACCATGCTCTGTGGCGATCGACGCCGTTTCGTCGCCCGATCCGTCATTGACCACGATTATTTCCGCGTCAACGGGCAGGACGGCCTGAAGGTTCGGAAGGAGCTTTCCAAGCCCCACGGCTTCGTTCTTTGCTGGCAAAACAATGGAGAGTCGAGGTTTAGGAGACAAGGTTCTGCCCTCCGTCATTACGGCGCTTCCCGAACATACACAGTTGCCTAGGCGCAGGGCCAACCGGTGTGTCTGCCGGTTGCGGAAATCGCGAATGTATTGCGTTACCGATGGTCATGATTAATTGTTGGCTGCTTTCTCGAACTAAGATCAGCGATTCTCTCGCGGAGCTTGGTGATGTACTGGAGCTGGGCGTGTCGCTTGGGCGAATACTCCGCCCGGGGCGGGGTGGTTTCTGCGAGATCCAGGTAGCGCTCTGCGTCCTTATATAGCCCTGCGGAAATGAGCGCTGATGCCTGGAGAAGGGGTACGTCAATCAGCGGATACGCACTGTATGCGTCGTCCAGGCTTTCAACCAGGCCGGCTAGATCGCGTTGATCTAGGTAAAGCATTCCGTTCAGGTAGTGCAAGTTGAAAGCGATCTTGGGGTCGCCCAAGTAATTTGGATTGCTCAGGGCGGCCTGAGCGAGCCGCTGAACTGTCTTGGCAGTGATAGTCGGTGCACATGTTTCGCGGTGTGCGGCAGTGCGCAGTTTGCCCAAGCTTGCGCTGGTGGCGGTGTCGTAGTGTGCAGAGCTCAGCACCTTGGTGGTGTGCGTGATGTCTTCTGGCTCGATGACGCCCGTTAGGCAGCGTAGTTGCAGGCGGCCGACTGAGATGGCGCCAAAGCGAGGAGCGGCAATATGTGCTTTCTCCAGGTGGTCAAGTGCCTCTTTGACGTGGCCCCGCTTTATCGACGTGTTCGCGGCTAGTTGGCGCGCGCGGACGGACTGGGGGTTCTCCTTTACCCAGACTTCTGCCAAACGGTTTGTATCTCCCCAAATATATGCGTTCTGGCGGGTCAGAATCACCGAGATGCCCACGATTATACATAGCGTGCCTATTGTGATCGCTTGGTGACGGTGAGGAGTGGAGGTTGCAAAGCAGGCGAGCCCAAGCGCGGGGCCGATAAGTGGCAGGTAATTCCTGTGTTCGAAATACAGTTCCAAGGGGATGACGCTTCCCTCGAGGCTATGCCCGGCAATGAACCAAAGAACAGCGAAGGCAAATACGGGATAGCGGCGACGTTTCGCTATGGCGACCCAGGTCAAGGAGCAGAGCGCTATAAGGGCTGGCAAGGTTGTCCATGGCGCAAAGATGGACGTTGAATGGGAGAAATCGTCATGAAAGAGGCCGGTTCCCCCAACGCGGAACGTGAGCAGGTGATAAAGGTAAGTGAAAAGTATGCGTGGGGCGCTGAGTAAACGCTCCTCTAGAGTGAAATCTCTCCTGTACTCGTAAATGTGCAGTATGTGATCCGCACGGAATGCAAGGTATGCCGTTAACAATAGCAGGGGAGCGAGAAGGAACCCCCATCGCCAAAGACGCCAGAGGCGATGCGTGGGCCGATTGCGAGAAAATGCTGTTGCTTCCAGCACGAGCGCGTACAAGGGCAGCAAGATTCCGTTCTCTTTGCTGAGGGTCGCCAGGCATCCGAAAAGCCCGATACCCAGAGACATCAAGAGCAGCCCTCGGTATGCGTGGCTGTTTAGTCTTAATCTTCCGGCAGTATAGAAAATCAATCCGCCAAGAGTGAAAAGGGCGGATAGCTGCGTCATCCGTTGGACGACAAGGAACACTGTAGATACCTGGAGGGGATGTAAAGCCCAGGTTGCCGCGGCCAATAGCGCAATCCAGTCGCCGGCCCGAGTGCTCTTGCCCAACGCTTGCGTGATCAGGCGGCACAGAGCGAAGACCAGGATGGTACAGATGACATGGATCAGCAGATTCGTATATTTGAAAGGCTCCGGAGAGGCGGGCCAGTATTGGTCGTTTAACGCGAAGCTCAGCATGCTTAGGGGGCGGCCAAGGGAGCCCGCCGAGCCACTCATCACGAAAGCGTAGAGCTTGTCCCAGCTCGTTATCCCGCCATGCTTGCCCATGGGGGCGAGGTTCGGGAAATCATCGAAAAGAAAATCGCCGGTGAGGCCGGGCCAAAACACCCAGACGACGATGGCGATTACCGCGTAAAGCGATACGGCAACCCTGATTTCATGGCTTAGGGGCCTGCTAATGGGCGGCATGGCAAGTGGGTTCGATGACTTTTCAGGGTGTTAACGGGAAACGGCCCCGGACTCGCAGGAGTCGGGGCCGTTTTGACAGGAGGCCAAGCTTACCGGCAGTTGGCAGGGAGATATTTGCTCGGCAGGCCGTTGGTGGCGTTAGGACGGCAGTTCCAGGTCACCTTGCCGTTCGCACCCGAACCAACCAGCTGGAAGCTTCTTGCGGTAGCGCTGGTGTCACCGCCCAACTCGCCGGCGCTGACGTTGATGGTGATCACACCGATGGTCGAGTTGCTGTCGTTGTAGTCAATGTCGGCCACGACAGCAGTCGTCACAGCGGTGTTGACACCAGCCAGGGTGTTGTTGGTCGGCATGGAGCCTTCGGAGACATAATATTCAGAGATGGTAACCTTGGCAGCGGAGCCCATGCCAATGGCCTCGCTGACTTTCGCCCGGATCGTGTAATCCTGATAAGCCGGGATCGCCACGGCGGCCAGGATGCCGATGATGGCGACCACGATCATCAGCTCGATGAGCGTAAAGCCCTGTTGCACTTTCTTCATTGGTGTTTCCCCCTGATCAGGTTGGGTATGTTAAGGCCGGCTGTGCTGTCCGGCTTCGTCTTGGAAGGTGCAGATTGTGTGCCAACCGTTCGGTTGTCAATATGTCGCGGCTTGCAGGGCGGCTAAAGTGTGGCGAGCGCCTCAATGTGACTTTTTTTGTCAGTCCTGCCGCGCTCCAATGGCCGCAAAACGTCAGTCGATACCCAGTTTCTTCAGTCGGTAACGCAGCGCCCGAAAGCTGATGCCCAGCAGGCCGGCGGCGGCGGTCTTGTTGTAGCGGGTCTTCTCCAGGGCTTTCACGATCAGTTCCCGCTCCATGTGCTCTATATAGTGCTCTAGTTGGAACTCGTCGTCGGGCTCCGGCAAGGGCGGGGTGTGATCGCCTTCCGCCATGGCAGCATTCGTGGTTTCCGGCAGCAATAAATCCTCTTCGGCGATCTCCACACCTTCGGCCAAGGTAAGGGCGCGTTCCAGGATGTTCTCCAGCTCCCGCACGTTCCCGGGAAAGGCATGCCCCCGCAGGGCGGCCAGGGCGGCATCGCTGAGTGCGTGCCGGCCACCCTCGTCCAGACGGCCGAGGACGTGCTCCACCAGCATGGGGATATCCTCCCGGCGCTCGCGCAGGGGCGGTACCTGGAGCTGGATGACATTGATTCGGTAGTACAGGTCCTGGCGGAACTGGCCGCTGTCGACCAGCTCGCTCAGATCCTTGTGGGTGGCGCTGAGCACGCGCACGTCCACGCTCACCTCCTGCTGCTCGCCCACCGGGCGCACGGCCTTCTCCTGGATGGCGCGCAGCAGTTTCACCTGCATGGCCAGCGGCAACTCCGCCACTTCGTCCAGGAACAGGGTGCCGCCATCGGCCGCCTGGAACAGCCCCGGCTTATCGGTGGTCGCACCGGTGAAGCTGCCCTTCCTGTGACCGAAGAATTCGCTCTCCATCAGTTCGCCGGGAATCGCGCCGCAGTTAACCGGGACGAAGGGCTTCTCCCGCCGCGGTCCTTTTTCGTGGATCAGCCGGGCGACCAGTTCCTTGCCGGTGCCCGATTCGCCACCGATGTAGACCGGCGCCTGGCTGCGCGAGACCTTGTGGATCAACGAGCGGATGCGGCGCATGGGCGCGGAGTCGCCCAGCAGGGTGTCCCGGGAGCGACGATCCTGCACGGGCTGGGTGTTGAGCTTGAGCGCCGTGCCCACCAGCTTGCGCAGCACGGCCAGGTCCACGGGCTTGGCGACGAAGTCGAAGGCCCCGGCTTTCAGCGCCTCCACGGCGCTTTCCATGTTGCCGTGGGCGGTGATCACCGCAACGGGAATCTCGGGGTGCTGCTTTTGCATGTGCCGCACCAGATCCAGGCCGCAGCCGTCGGGCAGGCGCATGTCGGTGAGGCACAGCTGGTAGCGCCCACCACGCAGGCGCTCCCGCGCCTCGGCCAGGTCGGCGGCGGCATCGGAGGGGATCTGCATGCGTTGCAGGGTGAGCTGAACCAGTTCGCGGATATCCGGTTCGTCGTCCACGACCAGGGCTACAGCGTCACTCATGCTATCTGTCCTTGTTGCTCTTCGGTGCCGAAGCTGATTCTAAAGCGCGCGCCGCGCTCGCTGGGCAGGTGTCTGAGCGTTGCGTGATTGAGTTCACATAACTCACGGCACAGGTACAGACCCAGGCCGGTGCCCTGGGCGGCTGTCGTAAAGAACGGTTCGAACAGCTGGGCGGCGTCTTCCGAGCGAATGCCGCGGCCGTTGTCGTGTACCTCCAGCGCCGGCAAGCCGTGTTCGTCGATCAGGCCGGTGAGTTCTATGCGCAGGGTCTGGGCGTCCAGACCGCCGTGCTTGCGGGCATTGCCGACGAGGTTGCCGACAATCTGCTGCAGGTGGTTGGGGTCGAAGCGAATCTCCAGATCCTTGGGCTCGGTGTGGATGCTGATCTGTAACTGCTCGCTGCGGCGCAACTCGGTGGCGAACCAGGCGAGCCACAGTTGCAGACGCAGCGTCTGACCTTCCGGGCGCTGCCGACGCGAGAGCTGCAATACGCTGTCCACCACCTGGTTCAGGCGGTCGCTTTGCTTGCGGATGATCTCGGTGAGGCGCCGGTCGGCGTCGCTCAGGTCCTCGGCTTCCTCCAGCAGTTGGCCGGCGTGGCGTATGGCCGAGAGCGGGTTGCGGATCTCGTGGGCGATGCTGGCGGTGAGCCGGCCGAGCGAGGCGAGCTTGGCCTGCTGCACCTGGGCTTTGAGTGTGCTGCTGTCTCCCAGGAAGATCAGCCAGCCGTTGGCCAGGCGCCGGAAATCGCAGTGCAGCTCCCGGCCCCTGGCGCCCAACGGCGACGTGGGCTTGCGTCCACGCTGCCAGGTGTTCAGGGCATGGTTGAGGCTGGCCGAAACGTACTCCAGTTCCACGCCGGTGGTGTCAACCGGGCACCCCAGCAGCTGGGCGGCGGCCTGGTTCAGAAAGCGGATTCGCCGCTGCCCGTCCAGGGCGACCACGCCGGCCTGTAGTTGCTGAACGATCAGGCCGTTGAGGTTCTGCAGTTCCTGCAGGTCCACCCGGCGGGCGTCGGCCAGGGCCTGGTTCTCCCGGCCCTGGCGGGCGAGCAGGCTGCCGGCCAGGGCGGTGACCAGCATGGCCACCCCCAGGGTGGCCACCTGGGTGTACCCGAGCGCGGGCGCGCCTTGGCGCAGATGCGCCCAGAGCTGCAGCAGAAACAGGGCGATGATCGCCACCGAGGCATAGAAGGCGGCGCTGCGCGCGGGCATGAGCAGGCTGGCGCCGGCCACGGCCACCACCAGCAGCACCCCCAAGCCGTTGCCCACCGAGCCGGTCGCATAGATCAGTATCACCAGTGCCACCAGGTCGGTGGCTATCTGGGCATGGACCTGCAATTGCGCCGCGGGGGCGCGGCGGATGGTGAGTAGCAGCGCGATGATGCCGAGCAGCAGGTAGATGAGAGTGGTCGCGCCGAACAGCAACGGGTGCGTGGCCATGCCGTGGGCGGTGCCCAGGGTGCTCAGCATGACGATCAGCAGGGCCAGCGCGATGGCGAGCCGGTAATACGAGAGAATGCGTAGCGGGCGCCAGCTGTAGGTGTCGCCGCTGCCCAGCGGCTCGGGCGCCGTGCGCGTGCCCATGGGTTTACTCGCTGTCTTGCTTGTTGCGCCCGGCACGCGCCCAGCGGAACAAGCCGATGAGCAGCAGGACGATCAGGGCGATGAAGATTAGCCGTGCCATGGCGCTAGTGTCATGACAAACGCCTCAGCGTGCAAGAGAGCCGCGGATTCGCCCCCCGGGGGGAGGTGCCCGCGAAAGAGGCCGCCGGCCAAGCGTTCCTTGACCGCCTTGCCGACCGTGTCCCGGCAGCGGGCTACGGCCCTTTGTCTTTGATTTGCGGCCATGCATGGTGGAGAATACGGCGCTCACTTTGCACCGGAGGTTGGTGGTAAATGAACCTGCATGAGTTCCAGGCGAAGCATCTTTTCGCCAAATACGGTATTTCCGTCCCGCAGGGCTATGTGGCTCGCTCGTCCGACGAGGCGAAGAAGGCGGCCCAGGAACTGGGCGGCGATCTGTGGGTGGTGAAGGCCCAGGTGCACGCGGGTGGTCGCGGCAAGGCCGGTGGCGTGAAGGTGGTCAAGAGCCACGATGAACTCGTTGCATATGCCGATTCCATTCTCGGCACCAACCTGGTCACTGACCAGACAGACGACAAGGGCTTGCCCATCAATTCCGTGATGGTCGAACAGGGCCTGAGCATCGAGCGCGAACTGTATCTGGGCGCGCTGGTGGATCGCGCTACCCGCCGGGTGGTGTTCATGGCTTCCTCCGAGGGCGGCATGGATATCGAGGAAGTCGCCGAGAACGAACCGGAGAAGATCCATACCATCGAGGTGAACCCGGCCGCCGGCCTGCAGCCCTACCAAGGCCGTCAGCTGGCCTTCGCCCTGGGGCTGGAAGGCAAGCAGGTCGGTCAGCTGGTGAAGATCATGCAAGGTCTTTACAAGATGTTCGAGGAGCGGGACCTGTCCCTGGTGGAGATCAACCCCTTGATCGTCACCGGCGAAGGCCAGCTGCTGGCGCTGGACGCCAAGGTCAACGTCGATGACAACGCGCTGGAAGTGGGCCGCCAGGCCGAGATCGCCGACATGCGCGATACCAGCCAGGAAGACCCCACCGAGGTGGAGGCTCAGGAATACGGCCTGAACTACATCACCCTGGACGGCAACATCGGCTGCATGGTCAACGGCGCGGGTCTGGCCATGGCCACCATGGACGTGATCAAGCTGCAGGGCGGCGACCCGGCCAACTTCCTGGACGTGGGCGGCGGCGCCAACAAGGAGCGCGTCACCGAGGCGTTCAAGCTCATTCTCTCCAGCGACCGGGTGCAGGGCATTCTGGTCAATATCTTCGGCGGCATCGTTCGCTGCGACATGATCGCCGAGGGCATCATGGCCGCCGTGAAAGAGGTGGGTGTCGAAGTGCCGGTGGTGGTGCGCCTGGAGGGCACCAATGTCGAGCAGGGCAAGGCGCTGCTGCGCGATAGCGGCATGGCCATCATCCCCGCCGACGACCTGACCGACGCGGCCAAGAAGGTCGTGGACGCGGTTGCCCAGGCCTGAACCACCGAATTCCGAGGACGCGAAATCATGAGTATTCTTGTCGACAAGAACACGAAGGTCATTGTTCAGGGCTTCACCGGCGCCCAGGGCACCTTCCACGCTGAACAGTGCATCGCCTACGGCACCCAGGTGGTCGGGGGCGTGACCCCGGGCCGCGGCGGCCAGACCCATCTGGACCGTCCGGTGTTCAACACCGTGCGTGACGCCGTCGCTGACACCGGCGCCGACGCCTCCATGATCTACGTGCCGGCCGCCTTCGCCGCCGACGCGATCCTGGAAGCGGCCGAGGCCGGCGTCAAGGTCATCGCCTGCATCACCGAGGGCATCCCGGTGATGGACATGCTCAAGGTGAAGGCCGCCCTGGAGCACAGCGATGTGCGCCTGATCGGGCCGAACTGCCCGGGCATCATTACTCCCGGTGAGTGCAAGATCGGCATCATGCCGGGGCACATCCACCAGGCGGGCAAGATCGGCATCGTCTCCCGTTCCGGCACCCTCACCTACGAGGCGGTCAAGCAGACCTCCGACGCGGGCCTGGGCCAGAGCACCTGTGTCGGCATCGGCGGTGACCCGATCCACGGCATGAACTTCATCGACTGCCTGGCGGAGTTCGAGGCGGACCCCAAGACCAAGGGCATCGTCATGGTGGGTGAGATCGGCGGTACCGCCGAAGAGGAAGCCGCCGAGTTCATCAAGAGCAATGTGCGCAAGCCGGTGGTGGGTTACATCGCCGGTGTTACCGCCCCGCCGGGCAAGCGCATGGGCCATGCCGGCGCTATCATCAGCGGCGGCAAGGGTACCGCCAAGGACAAGTTCGCCGCGCTGGAAGCGGCCGGTGTCGCCATCGTGCGCTCCCCGGCCGAGATCGGCGCGCGGATGAACGAGTTCTTTAAAGGCTAAGGGAGTATCGCGGCTCCTGGCCGCGATGCCTTTGCCCCCACCGAAAGGCGGCCTTACCCAGGCCGCCTTTTTGTTGTTATCGTTGCTGGACTTGGCCAAGCCACATTTACTGGAAAGGAAGGTTTCATGAAGAAGGTCGAAGCGATCATCAAACCGTTCAAGCTGGACGATGTGCGCGAAGCGCTGTCGGAGATCGGCATCACCGGCATGACGGTGACGGAAGTGAAGGGCTTCGGCCGGCAGAAGGGCCACACCGAGCTCTACCGCGGCGCTGAGTACGTGGTGGATTTCCTGCCCAAGATGCGCCTGGAAGTGGTGGTGGGTGATGAGCAGGTGGATCGCTGCGTGGAAGTGATCACCCAGGCCGCCCATACCGGCAAGATCGGTGACGGCAAGATCTTCGTCACCACCGTGGAGCGCGTGATCCGCATCCGCACCGGTGAAGAAAACGAAAGCGCGATTTAAGCGCGATGCAAACGCCCTCCGCAGGGGCGGCCACGAGCCGTCCCTGCCGGGCCCATGGGGCTGTCAGCCTTCCAGCGCCGGGTGCTGCGGGTAATTCAGCCGAATGATCCGTAGCACGTCTTCCCGCAGCTCTTCCAGCTCCAGCGCCGCGTAGGCGCGCGCCAGAATTCCCAGCGCTTCGTAGGTGGCAGAGCTGCTGGCGTAGTCTTCCATGATCCCCTGTGCCCGCTTGGCCGCGGCGATATAGGCTTGGTTCTCGAAGTAATGCCGCGCCACGTGCAGCTCGTGCCGCGCCAGATCTTCCCGGATCTCCAGCATGCGCTTGCGTCCGTCTTCGGCGTACTCGCTATCCGGGTAGCGCTCCACCAGTTCCTGGAAATCGTAGAAGGCCTGGCGCAGGGGTTCCGGGTCACGGTAGCTGCGGTCAATGCCGAACACGCGCGAGAGCAGGTCGCGCCCGCGGTTCAGGTTCGCCATCGCACGCATATAATGAACGTAGGCCGCCTGCGGCGAGCGTGGGTTGGCGCGCAGGTAGCGGTCCGCCGCCGCCATCACCGCTGCCGATTCTTCCAGCTGGTAGTAGGCGTAGAGGGTGTCCAGCTGAGCCTGTTTGGCGTAGGTGCTGAAGGGGAAGTTGGCCTGCAGGCGTTCCAGCCTGTCCACCGCGGTGGCGTAATCTCCGCTGCGCATCAACCGCTGCGCGCTCTGGTAAAGTTCCTCCACCGACATATCGGCGGTTTCATCCACGGTGGGGTTCAGCGGATCCCCGGAATAGTTCTTGGGGCCGCCGCCCAGCATGGAGCAGCCTCCCAGAGGCAGCAGCACCAGTAACAGCAGCAAAGGTTTGATTGACTTCATGTCCTCGATTTCACGCCGGGCCCACAAGCGCTCCATTGTAGGGAAAGCCGCCTTCTCCCACCAGCGGCGTGCCGCCCATGGCTGAGCCCGTGGAGCGCGCCGTGCAGATACCCTTCGAGGCGGTGGGCCGACGCATCGACCAGGTGCTCGCCGAGCTCATCCCCGATTTCTCCCGCAGCCGCCTGCAGCAGTGGCTGAAGGAGGGGCGGGTGAGCGTGGACGGCCGCCAGCTAAAGCCCAGGGACAAGGTGCTGGGGGGCGAGCAGGTGCGGCTGCGCGCGGAGCTGGAATCCGAGACCCGGGTGGAGGCGGAGGCTATCCCCCTGGATGTGGTCCACCAGGACGAGGCCCTGTTGGTGGTCCACAAGCCGGCGGGGCTGGTGGTGCACCCGGGGGCGGGCAATCCATCGGGTACCCTGCAGAACGCCTTGCTGCATCATGATTCGGAGCTTGCCGCCGTGCCCCGCTGCGGCATCGTCCATCGGCTGGACAAGGACACCAGTGGCTTGATGGTGGTGGCGCGCACCCTCACCGCTCACAAGCGGCTGGTGGAGCAATTGCAGGCACGCACCGTGAGCCGGCGCTATCTGGCGCTGCTCAACGGCACACTGGTGGCCGGCGGCACGGTGGACGCCCCGCTGGGGCGTCATCCGCGGGATCGCAAGCGCATGGCGGTGGTGGGGGGCGGCCGGGAGGCCATCACCCATTACCGGGTGCGCGAGCGTTTCGCCGCTCATACCCTGGTGGAGTGTCGCCTGGAGACCGGGCGCACTCATCAGATCCGGGTGCACATGGCGCATTTGCGCCATCCGCTGCTCGGTGACCCGGTCTATGGCGGGCGGCCCATGTTGCCGCGGGGCGCTTCCGAGGCGCAGCGCCGGGCAATCCAGTGCTTCGGGCGTCAGGCGCTGCACGCTTGGTCCCTGGGGTTGGAGCATCCGCTTGACGGCGAGCCCATGAGCTGGGAAGTGCCCTTGGCCGAGGATATGCAACATCTGCTGGCCGCACTGCGGGGGGAGCTCGATGAGCAGCCCTGAGCCGCTGTTGCCCGACTGGCCCGCACCGGCGGGGGTGCGGGCGGCGGTGAGCACCCGGGTTGGCGGCGTGAGCCATGCGCCCTACGACAGCCTGAACCTGGGCGCCCATGTGGGGGATGAACCCCGGGCGGTGGCCGAGAACCGTCGCCGGCTGGCCCAGGCGCTCGATCTGCCGGCACCGCCCCGGTGGCTTTCCCAGGTCCACGGCGTGCGGGTGGCCGCGGCCCATGACGCCGCGCCCGACGAGGCGGCTGATGGTGCCTGGACCGATCGCGCGGGCGTGGTTTGCGCCGTACTCACCGCTGACTGCCTGCCGGTACTGCTTTGTGACCGAGCCGGCACCCGGGTGGCCGCGGCCCACGCCGGCTGGCGGGGGTTGGCGAACGGGGTGCTGGAGGCCGCGGTGCGCACCTTGGGTGTACCGGGCGAGGAGTTGCTCGCCTGGCTGGGCCCGGCCATCGCCCAGCCGCGTTTCGAGGTGGGCGGCGAGGTGCGCGATGCGTTCCTGGTGGGCCAAGCCCAGGCCGATCGCTGTTTCCGACCGTCCGAGCAGGGGCGCTGGCTGGCGGATCTGTACGGGCTGGCGCGGCTGCGCCTGGCGGCAGTGGGGGTGCGGGCCGTATACGGGGGTGGCCTTTGTACCTTTGATGACCCGCGGTTCTATTCCTACCGGGGTGAAGGGGTCACCGGGCGCTTTGGCAGTTTGATATGGCTTGAGGCCGGCTGAGCGGGTTCGCGGCCAAGGCCGATCCCCCGGCACCACTGATGTGTCTTGCTTCCCCATTTCTTGGCGCTCGCACTCTCCCTTCCCCCGGTGGGAGCGGTCTTGGCCGCGAATTCCCTCCTCGCTCCTCCCTCCCTCTCTGAACTTCTCCTGGCGTTAGCACTCTTATTGACAGAGTGCTAATTTTGCTAAACTGTTAGGCAATGACTGATCGCGGTCGCGGCGTTTGCAAGTTCGCCCGGCGTGCCCCAGTTGAGCGTATACGGACCCGTTGCGAGGACGTTTCAACCATGCGCATGGACAGACTCACCACCAAGTTCCAGATGGCTCTGGCCGACGCCCAGAGCCTGGCCGTGGGCCGGGATCACCAGATGATCGAGCCGGCCCATTTGCTCACCGCCATGCTCGATCAGGAGGGTGGCAGCGTGCGCCACTTGTTGAATCAGGCCGGCGTCAACGTCAACTACCTGCGCTCCCAGCTGGGCAATCGCCTGGAGGGCCTGCCCACCGTCTCCGGTGCCGGCGGTGACGTGCACCTGTCCAACGACCTGGGCAAGCTGCTCAACCTCACCGACAAGCTCGCCCAGAAGCGCAAGGACCAGTACGTCTCCAGCGAGCTGTTCGTGCTCGCCTGCCTGGAAGGCGCGGGCGAGACCGGCGAGCTGCTGCGCAAGGCCGGCGCCGACAAGGCGGCCCTGGAACAGGCCGTGGAGGACATGCGCGGCGGCCAGCGCGTCGACGACCCCAACGCCGAGGAGCAGCGCCAGGCGCTGGAGAAATACACCATCGACCTCACCGAGCGGGCCGAGCAGGGCAAGCTGGACCCGGTGATCGGCCGCGACGACGAGATCCGCCGCACCGTGCAGGTGCTGCAGCGGCGCACCAAGAACAACCCGGTGCTGATCGGCGAGCCCGGCGTGGGCAAGACCGCCATTGCCGAAGGGCTGGCCAGCCGCATCGTCAACGGCGAGGTGCCCGAGGCGCTGAAGAACCGGCGCCTGCTGAGCCTGGACATGGGCGCGCTGATTGCCGGCGCCAAATTCCGCGGTGAGTTCGAGGAGCGCCTGAAAGGCGTACTCAATGATCTTGCCAAGCAGGAAGGCCAGGTGATCCTGTTCATCGACGAGATCCATACCATCGTTGGTGCCGGGAAGGCGGAAGGCTCCATGGACGCGGGCAATATGTTGAAGCCCGCGCTCGCCCGCGGCGAACTGCACTGCATCGGCGCCACCACCCTGGACGAGTACCGCCAGTACATCGAGAAGGACGCCGCCCTGGAGCGGCGCTTCCAGAAGGTGCAGGTGGACGAGCCCAGCGTAGAGGATACGGTGGCGATTCTGCGCGGCCTCAAGGAGCGCTACGAAGTGCACCACGGGGTGGAGATCACCGACCCGGCCATTGTCGCCGCGGCGACGCTCTCCCACCGCTACATCACCGACCGGCAGCTGCCGGACAAGGCCATCGACCTGATTGACGAGGCCGCCAGCCGGATCCGCATCGAGATCGACTCCAAGCCCGAGGAAATGGATCGCCTGGAGCGGCGCCTGATTCAGCTCAAGATCGAGCGCGAGGCGCTGGCCAAGGAATCCGACGAGGCCTCGAAGAAGCGCCTGGAGGCGCTGGAAGAGGAAATTTCCGAGCTCGAGAGCAAGTTCCGCGACCTGGAAGAGATCTGGAGCTCCGAGAAGGCGGCGGTGGAGGGCACCTCCAACATCAAGGAGGCGCTGGAGCGCGCCCGTCAGGAGTTGGAAACCGCCCGCCGCGCGGGTGATCTGCAGCGCATGTCCGAGCTGCAGTACGGCCGCATCCCCGATCTGGAGCGACAGCTGGACATGGCCGCCCAGGCGGAAATGCACGAGATGACCCTGCTGCGCAACAAGGTGGCCGAGGAGGAGATCGCCGAGGTGGTCTCCAAGTGGACCGGCATCCCCGTGTCCAAGATGCTGGAAGGCGAGCGGGACAAGCTGCTGCGCATGGAAGAGGAGCTGCAGAAGCGGGTCATCGGTCAGCGCGAGGCGGTCTCGGCGGTGTCCAACGCCATCCGCCGCTCCCGCGCCGGGCTCTCCGACCCGAACCGTCCCAACGGCTCCTTCCTGTTCCTGGGGCCCACCGGCGTGGGCAAGACGGAGCTGTGCAAGGCGCTGGCCTCTTTCCTCTTCGACACCGAAGAGGCCATGATCCGCGTCGACATGTCGGAGTTCATGGAAAAGCACGCGGTGGCGCGGCTGATCGGCGCGCCTCCGGGTTACGTGGGCTTCGAGCAGGGCGGTTATCTCACCGAAGCCGTGCGCCGCAAGCCCTATTCGGTGATCCTGCTCGACGAGGTGGAGAAGGCGCATCCGGATGTGTTCAACATCCTGCTGCAGGTGCTCGATGACGGGCGCCTTACCGACAGCCACGGCCGCACGGTGGATTTTCGCAACACCGTGGTGGTGATGACCTCCAACCTCGGCTCCCAGATCATCCAGGAGCAAACCGGCGAGGGTCAGTACGCGCAGATGAAGGATTCGGTGATGGAGCTGGTCGGCGCGCATTTCCGCCCCGAGTTCATCAACCGCATCGACGAGGTGGTGGTCTTCCACCCGCTGGGTCGCGAGCAGATCCGCCGCATCACCGAGATTCAGCTCCATTACCTGGACCAGCGTCTTGCCGAGCGGGACATGGGCCTGGCGCTCAGCGAGGCCGCGCTCGACAAGCTCGGCGAGGCCGGTTTCGACCCGGTCTACGGTGCCCGCCCGTTGAAGCGGGTCATCCAGCACCAGGTGGAGAACCGCCTGGCGCAGGAGATCCTGCGGGGGGCCTACGGTGACGGCGACCAGATTCGGGTGGATGTAAAAGACGGCGAGTTCGTGTTCGAGAAGGGCGCGCGCAGGGCCGCATAAGGCCCGCTCCTACGGCCGAGGGTAGAGCCGGCGGGTCTTAGCGCCGCTCTCCCTCTGTCGCCTTCAGCAACACCCAGTCCAGCGCCCGGGTGGAGAGCAGTCGACGCAGGGTGCCGAACAGTCGGGTGGGGAAGGTCACGTAATACCGGGCCTTCGGTCGCGGGTGCTCCACCGCATGGCATACCTTCCCGGCCACGGCGGAGGCGGGCAGGGTGAAGGCCCCGCCGCCCTCGGCGCGCAGACGCCGCTCCACCGCCCGGTAGGTTTCCGCATGGGCGCTGTGCTCGGGGTCTATATGGCGCTGAAAGGCAGCGTAGGCGTTATCCCGAAAGCGGCTCTCGATGGGGCCGGGTTCCACCAGCGCCACCGCGATACCGCTGCCCCGCAGTTCCAGGCGCAGGGTATCGGCCAGCCCCTCGAGGGCGAACTTGCTCGCCACGTAGGCGCCGCGATAGGGCAGGGCGGCCAGCCCCAGCACGGAGCTGATGTAGACAATGCGCCCGCTGCCCGCACGGCGCATCACGGGGATGAGCCGGTTGGTGAGTTCCTGGGTGCCGAACAGATTGGCTTCGAACTGCTCGCGCAGGGCGGCGCGGGAGAGATCCTCCACCGCCCCGGGCTGGCCGTAGGCCGCGTTGTTCACCAGCGCATCCAGCCGCCCGCCGCTGCGGGCGAGCAATGCGTCGGTGCAGGCGGCGATGGATTCGCTGCTGGCAAGCTCCAGGTGCAACGCGGTGTAGCCCGCCTCTCGCAGGCGCTGCAGGTCCGCCTCGCGCCGGGCCGTGACGTAGACCCGGTGGCCCCGCGCGCGGAGCATCCGGGCGCAGGCCAGGCCGATGCCGCTGGAGCAGCCGGTGACCAGTATGTGCTTGTTGCTCAACAGTGCCCCTTTCCACCGCGAAGTGGCTAAACTACGCCGATTCTGGCGTCCAACAAGGCGGGTCGGTACCGCCGATTTGCATGAGGTAAGAACGATGCCCATCTACGAGTATCAGTGCAATGACTGCGAACACGAGCTGGAAGCCTTGCAGGCGCTTAGCGAGGCGCCGCTGCTGGAGTGCCCGGCCTGCGGCAAGCCGGCCCTGTACAAGAAGGTCTCCGCCGCCGCCTTCCGTCTGAAGGGTGGCGGCTGGTACGAAACCGACTTCAAGACCGGCAACAAGCGCAACCTGGCCGGCGATGGGGCGAAGCCGGACACCAAGGCCGACAAGAAGCCCGAAACCGCCTCGTGAATCAACCGCGGCCGTTCCTTCTAAACGGGTTTTGAACGCAGAGGCGCGGAGGACGCGGAGGCGCGCAGAGATTGTTGCCCTTTCAAAAAACACTCTGGGCAACTCTGCGTCCTCCGCGCCTCCGCGGTGCAATCACCCCACAGGCCGCGGGGCGTGAGCTTGCACCCCCCGCGACCAGCTCTTACCATTCCTCGCCACCCTTCACCCGAATACAAACCAGAGCGAGCCATCATGCGCAGCCATTATTGTGCCCAGGTCACCGAACAACTGCTGGATCAGCAGGTTGAAGTCAGCGGCTGGGTGCATCGCCGCCGGGACCACGGCGGGATCATCTTCGTCGATCTGCGGGATCGCAGCGGGCTGGTGCAGGTGGTGTTCGACCCGGACGTGGGCGCGGCCTTCGAGGAAGCCGACCGGGTGCGCAACGAGTTCGTGCTGCGGGTGAAAGGCCGGGTGCGCCGCCGCCCGGAGGGCACGGTGAACACGGAACTGGCCACCGGGCAGGTGGAGATCTTCGGCGAGGAGCTGGAGATCCTGAACCGCGCCAAGACCCCGCCCTTCCAGCTGGACGACGACGATGTGGGCGAGGACGTGCGCTTGCGCTATCGCTACATCGACCTGCGCCGTCCGGAGATGCAGCGCCGCATCCAGACCCGCGCCCGGGTGACCCGGGAGCTGCGCCGCTTCCTGGACGACAAGGGCTTTCTGGACATCGAGACCCCGACCCTGACCCGGGCCACCCCCGAGGGCGCGCGGGATTACCTGGTGCCCAGCCGGGTGCACGGCGGCTCCTTCTACGCGCTGCCCCAGTCGCCGCAGCTGTTCAAGCAGTTGCTGATGATGTCCGGCTTCGACCGCTACTATCAGGTGGCCCGCTGCTTCCGCGACGAGGACCTGCGCGCCGACCGTCAGCCGGAATTCACCCAGCTGGACATCGAGACCTCGTTCATGGACGAGGAGCAGATCATGGGCCTCACCGAGGACATGATCCGCGAGCTGTTCAAGAGCGTGCTGGATGTGGAGCTGCCCGACCCCTTCCCGCGCATGAGCTACGCCGAGGCGCTGCATCGTTTTGGCATCGACCGACCGGATCTGCGCATTCCGCTGGAGCTGGTGGAAGTGGCGGATCTGATGGACGAGGTGGAGTTCAAGGTCTTCGCCGGCCCCGCCGCCGACCCCAAGGGCCGGGTCACCGCGCTGCGGGTGCCCAAGGGCGGGGAGCTTACCCGCAAGCAGATCGACGACTACACCGCCTTCGTCGGTCGCTACGGCGCCCGGGGCCTGGCCTACATCAAGGTCAACAGCGTTGCCGAAGGCCGCGAGGGCCTGCAGTCCCCGATTCTCAAATTCCTGCCCGACAACGCCGTGCAGGGCATACTGGAGCGCACCGGCGCCCAGGACGGCGACCTGATCTTCTTCGGCGCCGACAAGGCCAAGGTGGTCAACGAATCCCTGGCCGCGCTGCGGGTGCGCCTGGGCCATGATCTGGGTTTGGTGGAAGGGGCGTGGGCGCCGCTGTGGGTGGTGGACTTCCCCATGTTCGAGTACGACGACAAGGACCAGCGCCTGTACGCCCTGCATCACCCCTTCACCGCCCCCCAGGTGAATGATCTGGACCAGCTCAAGGCCGCCCCCGAGCAGGCCCTGTCCCGGGCCTACGATATGGTGGTGAACGGTACCGAACTGGGCGGCGGATCCATCCGTATCCATCAGCCGGCCATGCAGCAGGCGGTGTTCCAGCTGCTGGGCATCGGCGAGGAAGAGGCCCGTGAGAAGTTCGGTTTCCTGCTCGATGCCCTGGAGTACGGCGCGCCGCCCCACGGCGGCCTCGCCTTCGGCATGGACCGGCTGGTGATGCTGATGACCGGCTCCAGGTCCATCCGCGACGTGATGGCCTTCCCCAAGACCCAGACCGCCAGCGACCCCATGACCGAGGCGCCGGCGCCGGTAACCGAGGCCCAGCTGCGGGAGCTCAACCTGCGCATCCGCAAGCACCCGGGCGTCTAGGGAGACCGAGCAGTGCCGACTCGGCGCACGGCCCTGCTGTTGGCGGGGCTGGCGCTGTGGTTACTGAGCGGCTTGGCGCGGGCCGATGCCGTGGTGCGCGACGGCATCGCCGATCTGCGCCACTGGGACCCGCTGACGCAGCCGATACTGCCCCTGGACGGGGAGTGGCGGCTGCGCTGGGGCACGGCGGGGGCCGAGGCCCGGCCTTTCGTACTGCCGGGCACCTGGAACGGCCGTGTGTTGGTCGACGGTGAAGAGCTGCCGGCCTTCGGCCATGCCTGGTTGAGCCTGACCCTGCGCCTGCCCTCGGAGCGCCCGCCACTGGCGCTGCGCTTTCGTGACGTCAAGTCCGCCGCCCGTTTCTACCTCGATGGCCGGCTGCTGGCGAGCCGCGGACTGCCCGCGGCCTCGGCCGCCGGTGAGCAGCCACAGCTGCTTCCCACCCTGCTGAGCCTGCCCGCCGAGGGCACGGAGCTGGAGCTGGTGGTGGAGATCTCCAATCACTTTCACTTCGAAGGGGGCGTCGACGGCCGGGTGCTGATCGGCCGCCAGGAGGTACTGGCACAGCGCCTGGCGGCCCGCGAGCAAGCCAATGTGGCGGTGTTGGGCGCCACGGTCGCGCTGGGGCTTTACCTGGCCCTGCTGATCCGCAGTCGCCGGCAACCCTACCCCGCGCTGTTGTTCATTGCCGTGCTGGCCATCAGCACCCTGCGCCTGCTGATGACCAGCGATCTGCTGGCGAACAGCGGGCTGAGTGCAGCCACGGCCCTGCGCCTGGAATACCTGCCGCTGTTCCTGATGCCGGCCTTCTATGCCTGGTTGTTGCGTGCGCTGTTCCCGGACGAGGTGGCGCTTGGCGTGTGCCGCCTGCTCAGTCTGGGCGCGCTGGCCGGCAGCCTGGCGGTGGTGTTGCTGCCGGTGGCCGAGTTCACCGCGCTGCGCGACCCGGGGGCAGCCATGCTGGTGCTGGCGTTGCTGTATCTGTTCCTCCGCCTGGCCCTGGCGGTGCGGGCCCGGCGCCGGGGGGCGGGTACCATCGCGGTGGGTGCGGTACTGCTATTGCTGGCGGTGGGCAATGATGCCCTGCGCTATGCGCACGTCTTCAACAGCATTGACCTGGCTTCCCTGGGGGTGCTGGCCTTCCTGTTCACCCACGGTCTGGCCTTGGGCCATCGTGCCCTGGACAGTCTGATGGAGAACGCGGCGCTGTCCGAGCGGTTGGCGGCGCTCAACCGTGACCTGGAATCTCAGGTAGAGCGGCGCACCCGGGATCTGGCCGAGCGCGGCGAGGCCCTGCGCCAGGCGCGTCAGGCCGCCGAGGCCGAGGCCCGCCAGAAGTCCCGCTTCCTCGCCACCCTGGGTCATGAGTTGCGCACGCCCTTGAACGGCATCCTTGGCAATCTCGAACTGCTGCAGCGTGACCTGCCTGCTGCTGCCGCCGGTCAGCGCATAGAGCGCCTGCGGGAGGCGGGCAGCTCCCTGCTGCAGGTGCTGGAAGGCGTGCTGGAAATGGCTCAGGCCGAGGCCGGGCGTTTCAGCGCACCGGTGCGGGATTTCGAGCCTAGGCAGCTATTGCGCGGCGTCACCGCGCTGCTTGAACCGCTGGCCCGGGATCAGGGGCTGACGATCCAGGCTACGGTTGACGACACAGTGCCCCAGCGCCTGTCCGGCCCCGCCGGCGTGCTGCGCCAGATTCTGGTCAATCTGCTGAGCAATGCCATCAAGTTCACCGAGCAGGGCGGAGTGCGCATCGCGCTGTACCCGGAGGGGGCGCAAGGCTATTGCCTGGAAGTCAGCGACAGCGGCCGGGGCATGAGCGCGGCCGAACGGGACCGGGTGTTCGAGGAGTTCTACCGCGCGCCCCAGGCCAACGGCCCGGGTGCGGGCGTGGGGCTGTTCATCGTCGCCCGGCTGGCGGCGGCCATCGGTGCGCGCATCGAACTGGATACGGCACCGGGTCGAGGCTCCCGGTTTCGTGTGCACTGCCGCCTGCAAGGAGCGCAGGCACCGGCTTCGCTGCCGGCGCCGAATCGGGCAGGCCCCTGGCGCCTGTTGCTGGTGGAAGATGTCGCGGCCAACCGGGAGATGGCCCGGGAACTGCTGAGCCTGGAGGGACATCAGGTCGATGCGGTGGCGGATGGCGAGTCGGCGGTGGCGGCGGTGGCCGGTACTCGCTACGATGCGGTGTTGATGGACTTGCGGCTGGAGGGCATGGATGGCTGCGAGGCCACCCGCCGTATCCGCGCCCTGGCGGACACGGCGGCGGCCAATACCCCGGTGGTGGCGCTGACCGCCGATGCCGTCCGGTTGGATCGGGCCTTCTGCCGCCGCCACGGTCTGGATGCGGTGGTTGGCAAGCCGCTTGAGCTGTCGGCGCTGTACGCGGCGCTGGCCACCTTGTGCGAGGTGGAGCCGCCGCCGTCGGTAGCGCCGGTGGATGGTGGCCGGCTGGAGGAGTTGGCCGCCGAGTTGGGACCGGCCCGCGTGGCGACCTTGTTGGGCGAACTCGATGAAACCTGCGCCGACCAGCAACGGCGCCTGGGCGAACTGGGCGCGCAGGGCGATGGCGCCGAACTGGCGGCGATTGCCCATCGGCTGAGCGGGGCGGCGGCCAATTTCGGTTTCACCGAACTGGCCGCCGCGGCCCGGCGGCTGCGCACGGCGATGTTGGCCGAGCGCCCGCAGGCCGTGGCCGAATTGCAGGCGACGCTGGACGTGACCCGGGTGCGGCTGGAGACGTGGCGCCGGCGTTATGCCGGACCTGGCGCGGGTCTGGAGCAAGAACAAGGGAAGACATGAACCTTCAGCGTGCGGACATGCCCATCGTCGTGGTGGAAGACTCCCCCGAGACCCGCCATCTGCTGGTGGAGTACCTGCGTCAGCAGGGCTATCGGGTGCATGAGGCCGCCGATGGCGCCGCCTTCCGCGAACTGCTGCGCAGCCTCACCCCAGTGCTGGTCATTCTCGACATCGAACTGCCCGACACCGACGGCCTGACCCTGGCCCGGGAGGCCCATCGCCACGGCGAGCCTGGGATCATCTTCGTCACCGTGCGGGACAACGACTTCGACCGGGTGGCGGCGTTGGAGCTGGGCGGTGATGACTACATCACCAAGCCGGTCAACCTGCGGGAGCTGCTGGCACGGGTGCGCAGTGTGCTGCGCCGGCGCCAGGCCGGTGCCGCGGCCGTCACAACCAGCTATCAGTTTCACGGTTACCGGCTGGATCTGGTGCGTCGGGAGCTGAGCCTGGCCGATGGCGAGCGGGTGCCGTTGACCGCCGGTGAGTTCGGTGTGCTGGCGGTACTGGCCGCGCACCGGGGGCAGCCGGTGGAGCGCGGCTATCTGCTGGAGGCCGTCACCAGCCGTGACCCGCTGGAGGTCAGCGAGCGCACTGTCGACACCCTGGTGCGCCGCCTGCGCTGCAAGCTGGAGACCGACCCCCGCCACCCCCGGCTGGTGCTCACCGTGCCCGGCGTGGGATATCGCCTGGCCTGAGCCCTGTCAACAGCCGTTGACATGAAGTGAACCCCCGTCTCTTGTCGCCCACTGGCGACGGGCCCAGTATTGCAGCGCAATCATAATACCGGGTGGGGCGGCGTTGGCCGCCGGCGAGGGAAGTCAGCGTGTCGAAAGCAAAGTCCAGGTCTCGTGCGGCTTGCCGCGCCGGCCGTCGCGCCGGCAGCCTGCCCGCCGTCCACCCCCTGCGTCTGGCCATGCTGGCTTCGCTGGGAGTGGCGCCACAGCTGCTCGCCGCCAACAACATCGTCACCGACGGCCGCACCCAGACCGTGCTGGATGTCGCCGGCTCCGTTACCGACATCCGCACCACCACGACCTCCGGGGCCAACGCCTTCAACTCCTTCCGCCACTTCGAGGTGGATGCCGGCCAGCGGGTCAATCTGCACGTGCCCGGCGGGGCGCAGAACCTGATCAATCTGGTGCGCGACTCCCGGGTTCTGATCAATGGCGAACTCTACGGCCTGCAGGCCGGCAGCATCGGCGGCAATATCGTCTTCGCCGACCCCCACGGTTTCGTGGTCGGCGCCGCCGGCGTGGTCAACGTCGGCAGTCTGCTGGTCGCCACGCCCACCAGCGGCTTTCTGGACCGGCTGGTGGATGCCGGCGGCGCCATCGACGATGCCGCGGCGGCGCAGCTTTTGCGCGGCGCGGCGCCGCAGTCCGCCAGCGGGGTGATCACCCTGGGCGGGCAGGTCAATGCCCGCGATACGGTGGTGATCCAGGGGCAGACCGTCAGCGTGCCCGGACAGATCGCGGTGGACGTCGCCGACCCGGCCGCCGCCGCCTTCGAGCTCAGCGTCAACACCGCCGGACTGGAGGCGGGCAGCACCCTGCAAGTGCGCGATGGCGATGTGGTCATCGTCGGCCGCGGGTCGGTGGATATCGCCGGCGACATCACCGCCGGCGGCACCGGGGCGAACGACAACGGCGGTGGTATCACCGTGCTGGCCAGCGAAGCGATCGATGTGGCCGGTGGTGCCAGCGTGCGCAGCCTCGCCGGCAGTGGTGGGGCGCGGGGCGACGTGACCCTGCACGCGGCCAATGCCGCCACCGTGGAATCGGGCACCGCCGAGGCCGATGCCCGCGTCAGCATCGCCGGTACCGTCGAAGGCCATAACGTCACGGTACGCGCCGATACCCGGGTCGCCACCCGCTTCGACGACGGTCTGGCCGCCATGGTGGTCGAGCAGATCGGCAGCCGGGTAGCCGGTGCCGACGGCTTCGAAATGGGTATCGTCGAGGCCCGGGGTGATGCCACGGTCAATATCGCCGCCACCGCGGTGCTGGACGCCGCGGCGGATCTGAACCTGCGGGCCGAGGCCGAACGCCTGGCCGCCACGCCCGCCATCCGCGCCGCCGGAACTCCCATCGGCCAGCCCCAGCCGCTGGTGGTGGCCGCCGTCTACGGTGGCCTGGAGGGCGACACCAAGGTAGAGATCGCCGGCGGCGCGACGCTGGAGGCCGGCCAGGATCTGAACGTGGAGGCGGTGAGCGACAATACCGTCGCCATCGAGGCGGTGAGCAGCACCGCCGACAAGTCCTCCTACTTCGCCGCCACCCTCGCCCTGGGCCAGGCCCAGGTGAACACCAGCGCCACCGTCGCGGCAGGTGCCAGCCTGCGCGCCGGCGATCTGAACATCGCTGCCCGCAATGACAACAGCTTCAGCGTCAAGGCCAGCGCCAAGGCCAAGGGCGAAGGCCAGGCCGGGATGTCGGCGGCGATCGCCGATTTCGCCACCGATGCCAGCGCCACCCTGGCCGCTGACCTGCCCGCCGGGCAGGTGCGCGGTGATGTGATTGTGCAGGCGGAATCGATCACCCGCGAGAATCTGGTCAAATCCGGCGCCAGCACCGGCTCCGGCTTCGCCGACCGCACCATCGGCACTATCGGCAAGGGCGCCACCGGCGCCGGCACCAAGGCCGTGGGCTTCATCAAGAGCAAGCTTGGCAAGAGTCAGCAGAGCGCGGACACGGCCTCCAAGAGCGCGCCGAGCGACCCGGCGGGCAGCAAGGTGAAGCTCAGCTCCGCGGTGGCGCTGAGTACCCAGCAGCACGACGCCACGGCGCGGATTGCCAGCGGCAGCAGGATCGACGCCGGCCAGGACCTGGTGATCGCCGCCCGGGTGCATGATGCCGGCATACGCAACATCGCCACCAGCGGCATCTCCACCCAGGCCAAGGACAAGGACGACGCCCTGGTCACCGGCAGTGCCGCGATCGCGATCGGCCTGTATGGTCACCAGGCTCGGGCGCTGGTCGGCGATGATGCCGAGCTGGCGGCCGAGCGCATCGGCATCGCCGCCCACACCGAACTGCCGGTCACCATCGATTGGCATCGTTGGGAAGGCTTTTCCAGCATTTCCAGCAAGCTGAGCCTCACCGCCGGCGTGCCCGAGCAGGTGCTCAGCAGCTATGCCAGCGCGGCCGGCAAGAGCAAAACGCTGGGTTTCGCCGGCGCCCTGAGCTATTTCCAGACCGACAACCACAGCCTCGCCTGGGTCGGTGATAATGTCCGGCTCAGCGGCCGCGCCAGTGCCGGCGCCGCGCCGCGGGAAACCATCCTGGGCAGCGGCGCCACGCTGAGCTGGGACGAGGTGGTGGCGGTGCAGGCCCGCACCCTCACCCAGAGCATCAATGTCGCCGGCAACATCGGCCTGGGCTTCGCCGTCGGGGGCAGCGGCAAGGCGGTCAACGTCGGCGGTGCCTTCAACTGGGTGAATTACGACAACAGCGCCCGGGCCGGTATTGCGGGTGGCGCCAGCGTCACCGCCAGCGGTCTGGCGGTGACGGCGGAGGGCGAGGACTACATCGTCGCCGTCAGCCCCACCAGCGGCAGCGGCGGCAGCATCGCCGGCAACGGCATCGCCGCCTATACCGGCATCGATGCCGCCACCCAGGCCTCCATCAGCCACGATGCCGAGATCGACGCCGCCCGGGTCAGTCTGGACGCCGCCCAGGCCTTCAATGTCTGGAGCATCAGCGGGGCGGTGGCCCAGGCCGAGGCCGCCGGGGTGGGCCTGGCCGCGGCCATCAACGACATCCGCGCCGATACCCGCGCCTACATCGGCGACAACCGGGAGCTGGCCGAGGGCGAGACGCCCAAGAGTTCGGGCAGCGGCGAGATCCGCACCGATAAGGTGAGCCTGCGCGCCACCAGCGACGGTGCGGTGGCGGCGATGAGTGTCGCCGCCGCCATGGCCAAGTCCGCCGACCCGGACGCCAGCCCCGGCTTCGTCGACCGTCAGAAGAGCAAGCTCGGCAACAAGGTGAAGGGCCTGCGCGACGGCGCCGCCAACAAGCTCGACAAGATGCCGCTGCTGAACAAGATCAGCGGCAAGGTCCGCAGCACCCAAAAGGCCCCGCCCGCTGGCTCGGCGACGCCGACCCAGCCCAAGTTCGGCCTGGCCGTCTCCGGGGCCGCCAGCGCCAACATCGCCGCCCTGGTCACCGAGGCCTATCTGCAGGGCGCGAACGTGGTCAAGCGCAGCGCCGAACCGGGCGCTCGGGCGGATGTCACCGTGCGTGCCATCAGCGACACGGATTTCCTGGCGGTCGCCGGCGGCGCCGCCCTGGCCAAGGCCAACAACCCCAGCAGCAAGTTCAGCGCCGCCGCCGCCGGCAGCGTGGCCTTCAACCTGCAGAACAACCGCACCCATGCCGCGGTGCGCGACAGCGCCATCAGCGGCGCCGGCGACACCACCATCCAGGCCCTGGCCGCCGGCGATGCTGTGACCATCGGCGCCGGCCTGGCGGTCAACGCGTCCTCCGACCAGGACAAGGCCGCCACCATGGCCGGCTCCGCCTCGCTCACCTGGCTGGAGAACGATACCCGCGCCGAGTTGGTCGACAGTACCGTCACCGGTCTGGCCGGCGGCGCCGAGCACCTGCAGTTGCACGCCTATGATCGAACCCGCCTGATCAACGGCGGCGGCGCGCTGAACGGCGGCGGCAAGGCCGGCGTGGGCACCGCCATCAGCTTCGCCCACATCGGCAACAGCACCCAGGCCCTGATTGATGGTGGCAGCGTCAGCGAGATGGACACGGTCGATGTCGGCGCCCTCAGCGCGGCGCGGATCATCGCCGGCGCCGCCATGGGCTCGATCACCAAGGAAGGCTCGACCCTCTCCGGCGCCTTCGTGCTCAACGACATCGCCAACACCGTGCGCGCCGGCATCGGCGGCGGGGCCAGTGTCAGTGCTGATGGCGAGGTGGCGGTGATCGCCAGCGGTGCCGGCACCGACGGCAATCTGGAAGCGCTGCTGGGCGCGCGCCGGGACAACGGTGAGTTCAGTCTCGCCCGCCCGTCGGCGGAACCGGCCGAGGACGGTCAGACCATCGACGATGCCCGCTGGGGCGAGGACCGGGGCGGCGCCGCCGTCATCGCCGTGGCCGGGCAGTTGCAGGGCGGCCAGAACAACGTCGGCCTGTCCTTCGTCGGCAACGATATCCGCAACGTCTACGAAGCCTATATCGACGACGCGCTGGTTGCCGCCGGTGGCACGCTGCGGGTGCGCGCCGCCGATCGCAGCCAGCTCATCGCCCTGGCCGCCGGGGTGGGTGGCGCCGGGGGCAAGTTCGCCGGCCTGGGGTCCATCGTCGGCAACCTCACGGTGAACCAGGTGGAGGCGCGCATTGGCAGCCGCGCCGCGACCCCGGCCGTTATCACGGTGAGCGCCACCGGCATTGAACTCAGCGCCGCCAACGGCGCCGAGATCTGGTCCGGCGCCGGTAGCGTCGCCGGCTCCAAGGGCAGCAGCGCCGCGGTGGCCGCCGCCTACAACCAGACCACCAACAGCACCACCGCCGAGGCGATCAACGCCACGGTGGATGCCGGCAGCGGCGCGCTGACGGTGGACGCACTCAGCGAGTCCAGCATCCGCGCCATCGCCGCCTCCATTGCCGGCGGCAAGACCGCCGCCATCAGCGGCTCGCTGACCTTCAACCTGATCACCGACACCGCCCGGGCGCTGCTCAGCGCCAGCACGGTGAGCGCCGACAGCCTGCTGTTGCGCGGCCGTGATCGGGACGACGAGCAGGGCAGCCGTTCGCGCATCTGGTCATTGGCGGGGAATGTCGCCGGCGCCGGCAAGGCGGCCATCGGCGGTGCCTTCTCGGTCAACACCGTGGCCAATACCGTCCAGGCCGAGGCCAGTGGCGGCAGTATCACCCTGCGTGAGGCGGCGGCGGTGGACGCGGACAGCGGCGCGCAGATTCTCTCCATCGCCGTGGGTGGCGGGGGCGCCGGCACGGTAGCCGCCGGGCTGTCCAGCGCGGTGAACACCATCAGCAATACGGTGAGCGCCAGACTGGAGAACCTGAGCCTCACGGATGCCGCGCTGGACACCGGCAGCCTGCGGGTGCGCGCCCGGGACCGGCTGGCCGATGGCGGCAACGGCTCCGAGATCTGGTCGCTGGCGGGCAATGTCGCCGGCGCCGGCAAGGCCGCGCTGGGTCTGGCGGCGGCGGTAAACACCATCGTCAACTCGCTGACCGCGGAAGTGATCGACAGCGCTATCGATATCGGCGGCCGTGCCACGGTGGACGCCGACTCGGCCGCCGCGATCAAGTCGGCGGCGGTAGCCGGCGGCGGCGCCGGTGCCGCCGCGGTGCAGGGTTCGGCCACCACCAACAACATCGTCAACACCGTGCGCGCCAAGCTTGCCGGCGGCTCGCTCCAGGCCGCCAGCCTTCGCGTCGGCGCCGGCGAGCGCGACGACGTCAGCGGCTCGCGTACGTCGATCATGTCCCTGGCCGGCGCGGTCAACGGCGCGGGAACCGCCGCCATCGGCGCCGCCGTGGCCGAGGCCGCGGTGATCTCCAGCATCGACGCCCTGGTCAGCGGCACTGCCCTGACCGTGAGCGGCGCCACCGAGATCGGCGCCGACATGGGCGCGGATATCTACACCGCCGGGGTCAGTGGCGGCGGCGCGGGCAGTGTCGCCGCCGGCGCCTCGGTGGTGGTCAACACCATCACCAGCAGCGCCAGCGCCAGGCTGGAGAACGCCACCCTCCATGATGGCGCCGGCAACACCGGCAGCCTCGACGTGCGCGCCCATGATCGCTATGCCGATGGCAGCAACGGCAGCAGGATCTGGTCCCTGGCGGGCAACGTCAGCGGCGCCGGCACCGCCTCGGTGGGCGGCGCCTCGGCGGTGAACACCATCAGCAACAGCGTCGTCGCCGATGTGCTGGACAGCGATATCGATATCGGCGGCGCGGCCCGCATCGACAGCGACAGCGGCTCCGAGATCAAGTCGGCGGCGGTGGCCGGCGGCGGCGCCGGAGCCGCGGCGGTGCAGGGCTCGCTGACCCTCAATACCGTGGCCAATGCCGGCCGCGCCCGGCTCCAGGGCGGTTCGCTCAAGGCCGCCAGCCTGGCCATCGAGGCCGGCGAGCGGGGCGACGGCAGCTCCGTGCTGTCGCTGCGCAGTTCCATCATCACCCTGGCGGGCGCGGTCAACGGCGCCGGCACCGCCACCGTGGGCGCCGCTTCGGCCACCAACACCATCAGCAACACCCTGGATGCGACCCTGGACGGCAGCGATGTGGACACCGGCGCCGGGGCGGTGCGGGTGGAGGTGCGCCCCGGGGCCGAAATCCGCTCCATCGCCGCCAGCGGCGGCGGCTCCGGCGCGGCCTCGGTGGGCGGCACGCTGACTCTGAATACCATCGCCAATACCGCTGCGGCGGCGATCAAGAACGCCACCATCGCCGGTTCCGGCAGCGTCGAGGTGTTGGCGCGCGACCGCATCGAAGGCGCCGTGGCGGATATCATCGGCAGTTACGGCTCCACCATCTGGTCGCTGGGCGGCAATGTCGAGGGCGCGGGTGCCGCCTCGGTGGGCGCCTCTGCCGGCAGTAATCTGATCACCAATACCCTGAGTGCCGAGATCCTCGACAGCGCCGTAACCAGCCGTGGTGCGGTGCGGGTCCAGACCGATTCGGGCAACGAGATCAAGGCCGCCACCGCCACCGGCGGTGGCTCCGGTGCGGCCGACGTGCGCGGCGCGGTGACGGTGAACACCATCACCAATACCAACCGCGCGCGGTTCAAGGGCGGCAGCCTGGACGCCGCCGGCGGGCTTGCGGTCGAGGCCCGGGAGCGGGACGACGCCAATGCCCTCAGCCCGCGCAGTTCCATCATCGCCCTGGCCGGTGCGGTGGGCGGCGCCGGTGCCGCCACCGTGGGCGGCGTTTCCGCGACCAACACCATCACCAATACCCTGGAAGCGATTCTCGACGGCAGCAGCGTCGATACCGGCACCAGTGCCATCCGCGTGGAAGTGGCGCCGGGGGCCGAAATCCGCTCCATCGCCGCCAGCGGCGGCGGCTCCGGCGCGGCCTCGGTGAGCGGCACGCTGAATATCAACACCATCAGCAACCGCGCCGCCGCCACGGTGAAGGACACCACCATCAGCCGCTCCGGTGGGCTGGAGGTGCTGGCGCTGGACCGGCTGCGCGGCCCGCTGAGCCTGCTCGGCAGCCAGGGTTCCAGCATTTGGGCGCTGGCCGGCAATGCCGAGGGCGCCGGCGCCGCCTCGGTGGGGGCTTCCGCCTCGACCAACACCGTCGCCAATACCCTGGCCGCGGAACTCATCGACAGCGACGTCAGCAGCAGCGGCGAGGTGCGGGTCGAAGCCGACTCCGGCACCGATATCAAGGCCGCTGCCGCCGGCGGCGGTGGCGCCGGGGCCGCCGATGTGCGCGGCTCGGTGACCCTGAATACCATCACCAATCAGGTGAAGGCGCGCGTTCAGGGTGGCGCGATTGCGGCCACGGGCCTGGCGGTCAGCGCCGGTGAGCGGGATGACGCCAACCCGCTGTCCCTGCGCAGCTCCATCCTCTCCTTCGCCGGCGCTGTGGGCGGCGCCGGCGCGGCGGCGGTCAATGGCGCGCTGGCGACCAACACCATCGCCAATACCCTGGAAGCGATCCTGGTCGGCACCGATGTCGATACCGGCGCCGGGGCGGTGCGGGTCGATGTCGCCCCCGGGGCGGAAATCCGTTCGGCGGCGGCGGCCGGCGGCGGCGCCGGGGCCGCGGCGGTGCAGGGCGCGGTCACCGTCAACACCATCACCAGCCGCACCGCGGCCGTGGTCGAGAACGCCACCATCCATGCCGGCAGCCTGCGGGTGCGGGCGCTGGATCGGCTGGGCCCGGCCGCCGGGTGGCTGGCGGGCACCGCCGGCACCTCCATCTGGTCGCTGGCCGGCGCGGTGAACGGTGCCGGCGTCGCCGCCGTGGGCGGTGCCGCCTCCACCAACACCATCGTCACCGAGCTCACCGCTTCCCTGACCGACAGCACCGTGAACACCAGCGGTGCGGTGCAGCTGGAAACCGATGCCGGGGCCGAGATCCGCTCGGCGGCGGCATCCGGCGGCGGCGCCGGGGTGGCGGCGGTGCATGGCTCCGTGGCGGTCAACACCATCGTCGGCACCAGCCGGGCGCGGCTCGCCGGGGGCACGGTCACGGCCGATAGCGTCAGCGTGCTGGCCCGGGAGCGGGATCAGGCCAGCGGCAATCGCAGCTCGATCTGGGCGACGGCCGGTGCGGTGGGGGGCGCCGGGACCGCCGCCGTGGGGCTGGCCAGCGCCATCAATACCATCGCCGGCGATCTGCTCGCCGAACTGCAGGGCGCGGTTGTCACCAGCACCGGCACCACGGCGGTGGAGGTGGAAGCCGGCGCCGAAATTCGTGCCGCGGCGGCCTCCGCCGGCGGCGCGGGGCCGGCCGCGGTCAGTGGCGCGCTCACCGTGAATACCCTGGCCAACCGCTCGGCGGCGCTGCTCGGCGGCGCCCAGGTAAACGCGGCGGAGCTGCTGGTTCGGGCGCGGGATCGCTGGGCCGATGGCAGCCACGGCAGCTCCATCTGGTCGCTGGCCGGCAATGTGCAAGGGGCCGGTGCCGCCGCCGTGGGGGCGGCGGCCGCGGCCAACACCATCAGCAACCAGCTGCGTGCGGAAGTCGCGGACAGCCGCTTGCAGGTCACCGACAGCACCCGGGTGCTGGCCGAGGAAGGCGCCGAGATCAAGACCCTGGCCGCCGCCGGTGGGGCGGCGCTGGCGGCGGCGGTGGGCGGCAGCGCCACGGTGAACAATATCGCCAACACCGTCAGCGCCGGCCTGCGGGCGAGCGGCGGCGATGCCGCCGGCAACCACACGCTGATCCGCGCCGAAGATCATTCCAGCATCGAATCCATCGCCGGTTCCGTGCGCGCCGCCGGTGCCGCCGGGGTGGGCGCCGCCGGCGCCGTGAATCGCATCGGCAACCGGGTGCAGGCTTATTTCAGCGCCAGCGACGGCAGTCCGTACAAAGCCGACAGCGTCGTGGTCAGCGCCGCCTCCGAGGCCGGCATCCGCTCCCTGGCGCTGGGCGTATCCGCCGGCGGCGCCGCCGGCGTGGCCGGCTCCATCGCCACCAATCTGCTCGATACCCGGGTGGAGGCGCGCATCGACGATGGCGCGCGAGTACATGCGCGCAACAACGTCGGCGTGCTGGCGCGCAATGACGATCGCATCGAGTCGGTGGCCGGCGCCGGTGGTATCGGCGCCGCGGTGGGCGGTGGGGCCCTGTCCTCGGCGATCAATGTCATCACCGGCGAAACTCTGGCACGGATCAGCGGCAGCGAGACTCGCGTCACCGCGCTGGCCGGCGAGCCCGGCGAGACGCTGAGTGTGTATGACGGCGCGCTGAACAGCGAGCCGGGCATGGGCAGCGTGCCCGAGGCGACGGATTTCGACTGGCTGGACCTGGACGGCCGTCGCCGGCAGGTCAGCGGTGTGGCGGTGAACGCCTACGCCAGCCAGCAGGTGGGCACGCTGTCGGCCAGCGTGGCCGGTTCCCTGGCCAGTGTGGGGGCCGGCCTGACCGCCAGCCCCACGGTGATCGCCGGCAAGACCGAGGCCTATATTGATGGTGCCCGGATCAATGAAGACAACACGGCGGCCGGCGCCGGCCAGCAGATCGACATCAGCGCCGCCAGCCATTCCTACATCAGCGGTTATGCCGCCGGTGCCGCCGGCGGTGGCGCGGGCATGGGCGGTGCCGTGGCCAGCGGCGTGATCAGCCGCGAGACCCGCGCCTATGCCCAGGATGCCCAGCTGAACAATCGCGGCGCCCTGCGCGTGGCCGGGCAGTCCGGCGCCGGCGTGCGCGCCATCGGCGGCACTGCTGGCGCCGGCGGTGCCAGCTTCGGCGGTACCGGCATGGTGGGCCTGCTCCAGGGCACCACCGAGGCCTATCTGGACAACAGCCGGATCAGCAGTGGCGATGTGCGGGTCCAGGCCGCCAGCCGTGCCGCTCTGAACCTGCTCGGCGGGACTCTGCAACTGGGTGGCGCGGCCTTTGGCAGTACGCTGGCGGCGGGTGTCAGCGCCAATACCACCCGCGCCTACATCGACGGCGGACGCATCGATACCGCCGGCAGCCTGGACGTGGAGGCCGATGCCGACACCCGGCTGTGGAACCTGGCGATCAGCGGCGCGGCCGGTGTCGCCGCGGGTAGGGCCGGCATGGGCGTGGTGAACGTCGTCGCCAACACGGTGGAGGCGGAGATTCGCAACGCCGCCGTCGGTCAACATGGCGTACAGCCCGCTGCGGTCACCATCGCCGCCACCGACCAGGTGGCCGCCAGCTCCAGTGCCGGCGCGCTGGCCGGCGGCGTGGGCGCCGGCATGAGTGCGGCGGCCAATGTCACCCTGGTGCAAAGCCGGGTGACGGCGCAGCTCATAGACAGCGATCTGCGCAGCAATGGCGCGCTGTTGGTCAGCGCCGACAGCAGCACCGACATCGATCATGTCACCGTCACCGGCTCGGGCGCCGGTGTTGCCGGCCTGTCCGGCGCCGCCAGCCTGATCCTGCTGGGTAGCGGTGACAGCGGCGAGGCCATGAGCGAGCTGAACGCGGGCGGCAACGGCACCCTGAGCCGACTGGACGCCCTGCTGCAGGACGACAAGTTCAGCGACGGCGATCTGTTCGTCGATGCCGAGCGCGACCGGCTCACGGCCAACGAGGACCTGTTGGCCAGTCGCCAGACCCTGCGTGATCACAGCGCCGAGCGCGCCGATCGCCTGGGCGAAACGCAGCTCGCGCCCGATGGCGCGGAGCAGAGCGCGCTGAACGCGCGGGCTGATTACGATCTCAAGTCCCGCTACACCGCCGCTGACACCGACCTCACCCGTGCCGCGGTCAGCGGTGGCACGCTGCAGGCGGCCAGCGTCAGCGTCAGCGCCACCGATCGCACCCGTACCAACAATCTGGCCGGTGCCGCCGGCCTGGGCGCGGGGCTGCTCGGCGCCGGCGGCGCGGTGGCCATCAGCCGCGTCTACGGCGATGTGCAGGCCGCACTGGCACCCACCAGTCTCAGCACCCCCGGTGCGCTACTGGTGCAGGCCCGGGCGCTCAACGGCGCGGCCGGCGATGCGGTGCGGATCGACGCCCTGGCCGGCGGTGCGGGCATGGTCGGTCTGGGCGCGGCGGTGGCCGACGGTCTGGTCAGCAACAGCGTCAGCGCCGAGCTGGGTGGCACGGTGAACGCCGGCGCCAGCCAGGTCGATGCCGATGACGACAGCCGTATCGCCGTCGAGGGCCAGGGCGCCTCGGCCGGTGCGCTGGCCGTCGGCGCGGTGTTGGCCGATGCCGTCAAGACCAGCGGCGTCAGTGCGCGGTTGCAGGGCGGGTCCGTCTTTACCGGCAGCGATGACCTGCGCCTGACCGCGGACGCCACGGGCAGGGTCGATGCCAAGGCCGTGGCCGCCGCTGGCGGTCTGGCCGTGGCGGGTAGCGGTGCCGTCGCGGGCGCCCGCGACGCCGTGGTGGTGCTGGCCGAAACCGCTGGCAACGCCACGGCGAGCCTCGCCGGCGACTTGCTGGTACAGGCCGGTGCCACGCCGCAGGCTCGCGCCGAGGCGCTGGGCGTGGCCGTCAGCGCCGGCGCCGGCATCGGCGCCTCGGTGGCCCGGGCGGAGGTTGCCAGCGAGGTGCGCGCCCGCCTGGCCGACCACTCCTCGATCAGCGCCGGCGATATCACCGTGCGTGCCCGACAATTGCTCCCCGGCGCTGCTCAGAGCGCCTGGGCACGCGCGCAGGGCGCGGGTGGCGGCTTGCTGTTCGGTGCCAACGCGACGCTGGCCGAGGCCTTCGGCTCCAGCACGGTCCACGCCACGGTGGCGCAGAATGCCGCGCTCGACAGCCGCGGCAGCATCGCCGTGCAGGCGATCAATGACAGCGATCAGAATGCCGAGGCGACGGGCGTCGCCGGCGGTTATCTGGCGGTGGGAGCCAATATCGCCGATGCCCGCTCCAACGGCGACACCGAGGCGGCGCTGGACGGGAAGCTGACTACCAGCGCCAGCGGCAACATCAGCGTCAGCGCCCGGGGGGTGGACGATAACCACGCCCAGGCCGTCGCCGGCAACGGCGGCGTGATCGCCGGCCACGCGGCCGTTGCCAGGACCACCGCCAATTCCAGCACCCAGGCCTGGCTGCAGCGCTACGGCAGCGACGCCGACAAGGTGCTGCTGGCCGATCGGATCGAGGTCTCCGCCGAGCACACCACCCGCTTCAACGGCCGGGTGGACAGTCGCCAGGCGGCGCTGGCCGGGCGCAGCGCGGCGATCACCCGGCACCGGGTCGCCACCGACACCGATGCCCGCATCGGCGCCGGCGCCCGCAGCGCCAGCCAGCACCTGACGGTGACCGCCTACGACCGGCTGGAGAAGCCCTGGCTGGCGGATTACAACATCCAGGCCGGTGCCGGCGGTATCGCCAGCGGCGCGGCGGCCGACGGCGACACCCGGGTCAGCCAGGACACCGATGTGGTGATCGGCGACGGCGCCGATCTGCGGGTGATCGGCGATCGCAAGGCCGAGCACGATTTCCTGCTACAGGCCGACAACCACTTCGAGCTGCGCGACAGGTCCCGGCTGGATACCGGCGGCGCCATCGCCATTGCGATGGCCAACAATCTGCTGCGGGTCGACGCCAGCCGCGCCGATGTCCGCATCGGCGCCAACGCCATCCTCGACAGCGTCGGCAACATCACCGCCGGCGCCCGCACCTACGGTCGCGCCGAGGCCCAGGCCAACGCCAAGGCCTACGCTGTCGCCGGCGCGGCCCGGGGCGACAGCGAGGCGCGCATCGACGCCTTCCAGGGCGTGAGCGTGCTCGGCGGCGCGGTGCTGCGCGCCGATGGCGATATCTTCCTGCAGGCCGGTCGCGGCAGGGACGGCAGCATCAACGACATCTACGCCATCGCGCGCACCGATGTCTGGAACAAGACCGCCTTTCCGGTCACCGTCATCGATGCCCTGGGCCGAGTGGACGAAACCGCCAGCCTGAACATCGCCGCCGACGCCCGGGTGCGCGGCGTGCAGGACATCTACCTGCGCGCGGCCCCCGGCCAGGTGGGCGGCAGCGGCCAGGCGGTGGGCAAGGATCTGTACCGCAAGGCCGCCGAGGACGCCGCCAACGCCGCCGGCAAGGCCGTGGGCGCCGGGGAGGCGTCCTGGGAGCTCAAGGCCGGCAGTTCCCGCACCCATGACACCGGCACGGTACGCGTCGACGGCCTGGTGGAGGCGGGCATCCAGAACGAGCAGTTCCTGACCCTGGACTGGGATGCCGCCGCCAACGGCGGCCTGGGCAGTCATATCATCAGCCGTCGCAGCGATGAGGGTGTGAACGTTCGCATCGGCACCCGAGTCCTCGCCCAGGAGTTGCAGGGCAGGCTGGATGAGCTCTATGGCCTGCGCAGGGAGTACGCCGGCAACAGCGATGCCGTGGGCGCCTACAATATCGAGATCAGTCGGTTGGAGAACCAGCTGCGGGAGCTCACGGGCAGCGGCGGTAGTGATTACGCCTCCCGCGATGTGGAAGTGCGGTTCATCGAGGTGGCGCCAATCATCGCCAGCGCCGGCGATATCCGCATCGACGCCAGCACCCTCGGCGGCAGCGGCAGCCTGGTGGCGCCGGGGGATGCCCGCATCGAGGTGATCAACAACACCCCGTACTTCCTCCAGCTCGGGGATCTGACCGTGCCCGCCGACGAGGGCGGCCGGGTGCTGTTCAACGGCAATATGCTGAGCCAGGCCGGCACTGATTTCGCCTCTGTCATCACCGGCCACAACTCGCCGGACCCGAGCATCCTGGTGAAGAACACCTACGATCCGGACGCCGTGGGCAACGACAGTCGCTGGACGGCGCCGGACATCTACGTCAGCGGCGATATCAGCAACCTGCTGGGTAGCATCACCCTGCAGGCGGTGGCCGGCAGCGTGGTGGCCGAAGGCAAGATCAACGCCAAGACCATCAATCTGTCCGCCGGCCGGGACTTCGTGCTGGGCTACGCCGAGGGCTTTCGCCACATCGGTTCGGCGCCCGAAGGGCAGTGGAGCGATATCACCCGCAAGCTGGAAACCGGCGAGTATCACCTCTGTGGCGACGATGTCTGTCGTTGGGAAACCGAGCTGATCGGCGGCTTGTTCCCCATAAAGGTGGAGAAGGTCGTTGCCGAGCGTCGCGGCCGCGATGGCGACGGCAGCCTGGTGGCGGGCAACAATGTCTACATCAGCGGTCGCTACCTGAACATCAACGGCACCATTCAGTCGGGCCTGCCGGACTGGAATCTGACCCTGTCCGGTCTGGACACCCAGATCAACGCCGCCGAGAGCACTTACGCCCAGCGGTTGAGCCGGGGCGACAGCAACCCCTACGTGGCCCTGACCAGCTGGCAGCAGGGGGCGGGCATCGACGGTGGCGGTCGCCGCGTCACCGCCTGGTGGAACGCCCGGGAGAACCGCATCGAGCTGGACGGCATCAAGGTCGAGGGCGGCTACATGGAGCTGTTCGGCCAGATCATGAGCACCGGCGGTGGCCAGCTAAAGGTGCTGGACGGCTACGGCCAGATCAGAATCGACAACCAGACCGGCCGCGATCTGGTGCTGCGGGATCTGGACACCGGCCGCGGCGTCGAAGGCACCCTCAAGATCACCGACCTCGGCCGGCGCACCGCCGACGGCAAGGCCCTGACCACGCTGTACAAGCGCGTCGACGGCGCGGTCCAGGTCTGGGACAGCGTCAGCGTGGACGCCAACGGCAATCCGGCCCGGCTGCTCTCCAGCAGCAGCGGCCGCCGCGCCAGCTACAACACCCTGGGCGGGCAGCGCTACTACTGGGTCACCGGCGAAGCCTTTACCGACTACGAACATTTCAAGGAGTCCAAGGCCAGCAAGACCTTCTTCGATCTGTTCCCGCTGGATGCCCTGTTCCCGGCGAACTACTCCTGGTCCAATCCGGCGTGGCGCAAGTCCGATCTGGGCAAGTCCCTGGCGGAAGGGCAGTACGCCAAGCAGGTGGGCAGCAACTACGACGGCTACCAGTACAGCCGCTCCAGCACGACGACCAGTGGCTGGTCCTACGGCGAGGTGAAGAAATCGGACAAGTGCACCGATTACTTCATCGGCTGCATCGAGCGGACCTACTACGCCGAGCAGACCCGCTGGAAGGGCAGCAAGACCTTCTATACCCACAGCGTCGCCGCCGATGGTGATCTGGACATCAGCTTCATCGGTTTCGACGAGGGGCTGATCGCTGTCCGATCCAATGCCGGTTTGCTGCTCAACGGGCGCCTGAGCAACCGCCAGGGGGAGACCCGGCTGCAGGGCGTGCGCATCGAACGACTCTCCGCCGACGCCGCGATCTATGCCGATCAGTTGTATCTGAATGCCGCTGTCGGCATCGGCACTCGCAGCCATGCCGCTGCCGTCGCCGGCCTGGATATGGACGTGACCGGCGCGCTCGTCGCTCACGCCGGCGGCGATGTGCGGCTGAGCGACCTGGGTGGCGACCTGCGCATCGACCAGGTGCTCGCCGGGGGCGATGTGGACATTGCCGCCAAGCAGGATCTGCTGCTCACCGGCATGACCGCCGGCAATGTCATCCGAGGCCGTCAGATCAAGCTCAGCAGTGATACCGGTGCCATCGGCAGCACCACTGGTGTGATCAACCTGGACACCGCCAGCGGTGATGATGGCCTGTTCACCGCACGCGCCAGCGGCGGCATTCATATCCGCGAGATCAGCGGTGACCTGCGCCTGAACACCGTGGACGCCGGCGGCGATGTCTACGTCGAAGCCGTCGACGGCCGGATCATGGACGGCAACCGCGAGGACAGCGGCGATACCCGGGCCGAGGCCGAGTTGCTGGCGCTGTGGGACGACATGGAGCTGACCGGCAGCGCGGCCGCCGACGCCGCCAACGCCGGTGTCGACGCCGTGCGCCGGGCCGGCGAGGCCGAGTATCACGAGTACTGGCGACTGCGCGCGGTGCGCGGCGACGGCGCCGGCGGCTGGACCGCCGAGGCCTACGATCCGGCCTACCGCTTCAGCTTCAGCGCCGAGGAAGCGGCCCTGCTCAAGCAGCAGAACGGTTTCGACGACGCCCGTCTGGCGGAGCTGGCGCAGCAGCGCAGTGACCGTTTCCACGCCCTGCATGCCCGCTTCGGTGGCGGCGGTTACGACCCGAACTACCGCCATGTGGTCGATACCGCCGCGCTCACCGAGGGTGCCGCCTGGACCCAGGATCAGCTGCGCTACTCGATCAGCCGCGGGCTGCTGGACGGCAGCTCCGACACCGAGACCCGCACCGAGGTGGCCAACGTCAGGGGTGCCAATGTCACCCTGGTGGCGGACGCCGGCGGCATCGGCTCGACCCTGGCCGCGCCCGTGGTGATCGATTTCTCCGGCGGTGTCTCCAGCCTCACCCGGGAGCAGAAGATCGCCCTGGCCTCGGCCGAGCGCGATGATCTGAGCTTCGATGAGGACACCATCACCATCATCCAGCGCGAAGACCTGGATGTGGAAGCCAGTGGCGAGATCGTCGCCCGGGCCCGGGACGAACTGTTCCTGGGGGGCGAGAACGACATCAATATCAGCGATGTGGCGAGCCCGGTGGTACGCATCAAGGCCGGGCGCAGCATCATCGGCAGCCGCACCGATGGGCCGGTCATCGTCGCCGACGAGGCCGTGCTGGAAGCGGCCAGCGGCCGGATAGCCGGCCAGGGCGGCGACGGCGCGCTGCACGTGCAGATCGCCGATCGACTCACCCTGCGCGCCGGCCAGGACATCGACCTGGTGCAACACGGCGGCGGGCTCAACCTGGCCGGCCTGTTCACCACCGATCATGCGGCGCTCACCGTACTGAGCGGTGGCCTGCAGGGAGTGGGCGAGACCATCATCGACGCCCGGGCCGGCTCGCTGAATCTGGACGTGGCCGGCAGTGTCGGCAACGGCGCCGAGGCCTTCACCGTCCAGCTCAGCCCCGGCGGGCGACTGTCCGGCAAGGCCGCGGCACTGTACCTGGACAGCCCCGCCGGCGGCCTCAATCTGGGTGCCTGGCAGGTCACGGATGCCGCCGCATTGAGCAGTGCCGGCCAGCTGATTCTGGAGGATCAGTTCAGCGCCGGCGGCCTGGTCAGTCTGGCCGCGGCCGACCTGCTGCGACTGGCCGATGGCGCGCAGCTGGACGGCGACGGCGCGGTCAGCCTCGCCGCTGTCGATCTGCTGATGGACGCAGGCAGCCGGATCAGCGCCGACGGTGCGATCACGCTGAACGCCACGGGTGACATAGGGCTGGCGCGACTGGTCAGTGAAGCCGGCGGCCATGCCGTCAGTGTCAGCGCCGGTGGTCGCATCGACGGCGACGGCGGCGAAATCGAAGCGCTCAACGGCGAGGTTGACCTCAGCGCCGGCCGCGGCATCGGCCGCGCCGCGCAGCCGCTGATGATCAGCGCCGAGCGTCTGGCAGCCGTCAGCAGCACGGGTGATGTCCACCTCGAACTGCTGGGTGACATCAACGCCAGCCGTATCGCCGCCGAGAGCGGTCGGCTGAATCTCGCCGGCAGCGGTGCGCTGCAGTTCGACACCCTGGAGGCCAGTGCCGACCTGATCGCGACCGTCGCCGGTGGCCTGAACGGCAGCACCCTGCGCTCCACCGCTGGCAGCGTGACCGCCAGCGCCGCCAGCGCGGATATCACCACCGTCAGCGCCGACACCGGCGTCACCCTGAGCAGCACCAGCGGCGATCTGCGCCTGGGCGAAGTCAGCAGCGGCGGCACGCAGCAGTACACCGCCGCCCGGGCACTCACGGCCACCACCTTCATCGGCGGCGCGCTCACCGCGCAAGCCGACAGCGTCGATCTGGGCCGTGGCGAGTTCACCGGCGACGCGGCACTGAGCAGCACCGGCTCCCAGACCCTGGGCACGCTCAAGACCGGTGGCGCGCAAACCCTGCAGGCCGGCACCCTGCTCACGGCGGCGCATCTGGATGCGGGCGGTGCGGTGAGCATCGGTAGCGCGGCTCAAAAGACCGGCGCGGTGGATGTCACCCGGTTGGACAGTGGCGCTACGCTGGCGATCAGTACCCGCGGTGAGCAGACCCTGGGCAATGTCATCAGCATCGGCGCCCAGACCCTGACGAGCGACGCCGCCATCGATGCCGACAGCCTCCAGGGCCAGAGCCTCGCGGCCCAGGCCGATACCCTGAGCCTGGACCGCGGCGAGTTCAGCGGCCGGGTGCAACTGACCACGGCCGGGGCGCAGACCATCGGCACCCGGCTCAAGAGCGGCGCCGAGCTGCTGCTGCGCGCCGGTGGTTCGCTCACGGCCAAGTGGCTGGAAGCCGCCACCTCGGTGACTATCGGCGATGCCGCCGATAACAGCGGCTCGGTGGCGATCGACGAACTGACCGCCGGCACGACGCTGAGCATCCACACCAGCGGCGACCAGACCTTGGGCGACGTGACCAGTGGCGCGGCGCAGACTCTGCAGGCCGGCGGTGCCATCGATGCCGGCAGCCTTCGGGGCAGCACGCTGGAGGCGCAGGCGAGCCTGCTGAGCCTGGGCCGTGGCGAGTTCACCGGCGACGCGGCACTGACCAGCACCGGCGCCCAGACCCTGGGTACGCTCAAGACCGGGGGCGCCCAGACCCTGCAGGCCGGTGGCCTGCTGACGGCGGCGCATCTGGATGCCGGTGGTGCGGTGCTTATCGGCAGCGCTGGCCAGCAGACCGGCGCGGTGGATATCACCCGGCTGGACAGCGGTAGTACGCTGGCGATCACCACCCGCGGCAATCAGACCCTGGGTGATGTGAATAGCGTCGACGGTCAGCGCCTGACGGCGGACGCGGCCATCGACGCCGGCCGTCTCAAGGGCCGCACCCTGCAGGCCCGGGCCGCTAGCCTGAACCTCAGCAACGGTGACTTCAGCGGCCGGGTGCAGCTGAACACGACCGGGGCGCAGACCATCGGCACTCTGCTCAAGAGCGGCGCAGAACAGGTTTTGCGGGCCGGTGGCCTGCTCACGGCCAAGCGGCTGGAGGCGGGCAGCTTCATCGCCATCGGCGATGCCGCCGATAACAGCGGCTCGGTGGCGATCGACGAACTGGCTGCCGGCACGAGCCTGAGCATTCACACCAGCGGCGACCAGACCCTGGGCGCCGTGCTCAGTGGCACGACGCAGACCCTGTGGGCCGGCGGCGCCATCGACGCCGACAGCCTCCAGGGCAGCACGCTGGAGGCGCAGGCGCACAGCTTGACTCTCGCCAACGGCGATTTTACCGGCAGCGCGGAACTGACCAGCACCGGCGCCCAGACCCTGGGCACGCTCAAGACCGACGGCGCGCAGACTCTGCAGGCCGGTGGCCTGCTCACGGCGGCGCATCTGGATGCGGGTGGCCTGGTGAGCATCGGTAGCGCGGCTCACAAGACCGGCGCGGTGGATATCACCTTGCTCGAGGGTAATGACAGCCTGGCGATCCATACCAGCGGCGATCAGACCCTGGGTGCCGTGCTGACCATCGCCGAGCAGACGCTGCAGGCCGGTGGTCTTATCGATGCCGGTCGCCTCCAGGGCAGCCGGCTGGCCGCCCAGGCCGGCAGCCTCATCCTCGGCGATGGCGTGTTCAGCGGTACAGCCGAGGTGCTCGCCAGCGGCGATCAGCGCATCGGCAAGCTCGCCAGCGGCGGTGAGATGAGGCTGCGTACCAGCGCCGGCAGCCGCGGCAACATTGCCTTCGGCACCCTGGTGGCTGGCGATCCCGCCAGTGTCGGCGGCGGCTACCGCCTGGGCGCACCCGCTCTCACGGTCAGTGCCGATGGCTCGCTGCTGCGCCAGGCCGCCGGGCTGGGTGATGCGACTGCCGAGGGCATGCTCACCCTGACCGGCGAACGCTTCGACGTCGGTGAGCTGCGCAGTGCCGGGGCCGATGTGACCCTGGACGCGGTGACCGATCTGCGGGCCGACCGGGCCGATGCCCGCCGGGATCTGCGGATCGGCGCTGGCGGCGATATGGTGATCGGCCAGGTGGAATACGGCAACGAACTCTCCCTGCGGGCCGGGCGCCATCTCCGGGCCCGGGTGGGCGGCGACATACGCTTCGCCACCGCCGAGGTGGGCGGCGACGCCGAGCTGTGGTCCGGCGGCGTGATCGCCCTGGACAGCCTGCAGGCCGGCGGCAAGGTCACCCTAGACGCAGAGGGCGACGTCACCGCCGATACCCTGGTGCAAGCCGGCGGCAGCGTCGCGCTGCGTAGCCGACAGAATGTGCGCGCCGACCGCGTGGTCGCCGGCGGTGGTGTCACCGTGGCGGCGGCGGGCGAGGCCCGGGTGCGGGAGATCCAGGCCGGTGGCGCCAGCGAGATTACCGCGGGCGGCCTGCTGCGGGTCGAGCAGCTGCAGGTCGCCGACGGCGGCTTCAGCGCCAGCTCCGGCGCCGATACCCGGCTGGATACCGCCGCGGTGGCGGGGACGGTGAGCCTGGATGCCGGTGCCGATCTGGTGCTGGGCAGCATCGTCAGCGGCGCCGATCAGTGGCTGAGCGCCGGTGGCGCGGCAACCCTGTCCGAGCTCATCAGCCAGGGGGCGATCTATCTCGCGGCCCGGGGTGGCGCCATCAGCGCCGATCGCGCCAGCGCCGGCACCGACTTGCGGGCGGAGGCGGGGGCCGTGTTGGATTTCGAGCAGTTCCAGGCCGGCGGTTGGATGGCCCTGGATGCCGGCGGCGACATCACCGGCCGCTCCCTGCTCAGCGGCGCCAGCCTGACGGCCAATGCCGGGGTGGTCGGCGAGCGGGTCACCGTGCCCGGCGCCAGCCTGAGCGTGGACACGCTGGCGGCAGCGGCACTGACGGCCCGTGCGGGTGCCGCGGTGACCCTGGGCTCGGCGCGGGTGGCTCATCGTGCCGATCTGCGGGCGGCCGAGCGTATCCGCGCCGATCTCCGGCACACCGGCGGCGGCCGCGTGCTGATGAGCGCCAGCGCCGTCGGCGGCGCCCCCACCGATAGCCTTGTCCTCAACATCGATGCGCCGGTGGGCGCGCAGTTCGATACCCTGGCCGCGCGGCGGGCGAGCATTGTCAGCAGCGGCGCGGATTTCGGCGTACGGGCGGGCCATGTCGAGGAGCAGCTGGATCTGCACACCGCCCAGGCGCATCTGCTGATGGACAATATCGATCGTTCGCGACGCCGGGTGGATGTGCACCTGTACGAGCCTGACAAGCGTTTCAGCCTGCAGCAGACCGGCCGGCTGACCTTCACCGACAGTTACGTGGTGGCCTACACCCCGGGTTTCGCGGTGCAAGTGCCGAACTTCACCCCGCAACGCGCGCCGACGCCGGTGCCGGTGGACGGTCGCAGCCTGGCCAAGGACAGCGAGCAGGAAAGTCGCGGCGGCGAGCGCGGGCCGGTACAGCGCTGGCGGCAGGCCGGGCCGGCGCCGGGCGCCGACGCCGACGCCGCCGGCAATTCCCCGCTGAGCCTGATCGACGGCGCTAGCGGGGTGAACCTGCGAGATGAGGTCGCGACGTCGGCTGGCCGGGACGATAACGAGGATTAGCGAGTCGATGGCGGGCGCGGCATGTCGCGCCCGCTATCGGCTGCGGAGAGATTGCCCATGAGAAAACGCCGACGCCTGCTGTGGGGCGCCGTGGCCTGTTTGCTGGCGGCGCCGCCGGTGCTGGCCGATACCGCCCTGCCGCCGCTGGAGGCGCCCAGCACCGCGCCCACGCCGTTCCAGCGCCAGCAGGAGCGCTTCCGCCAGGATCAGGACGCCGGGGAGGTGCCGGATCGGGTGGTGATCGAAGGTGGGCAGGCGCGGGCGGACGCGCCCCTGCCCGAGGACGGCACGCGTTTTCTGCTGCGCGGCGTGCGTTTCGACCGCTCCGCGTTCCTGGAGAAGGCCTTGCTGCTCCGGCTGGCGGCGGACTATGTCGGCCGGGAAATCGGCTTTGCTGAACTCAACGAATTGGTCGCCCGCATCAATGACCGCTACAGCGAGCGGGGTCTGCTCACGGCCCGCGCCTTGATCCCCCCCCAGCGCATCGAACAGGGCGTGGTGCAGGTGCGGCTGGTGGAAGGACGGCTGGGGGAGCTACAACTGGAGGGCGTCGAGTACAGCAGCCCATCCTATCTGCGCGGGCTGCTGCCGGTGGCCGAGGGGGAGGTGCTGGACGTGGAGCGGCTGGCCCGGGTGCTGCGCTACTACAACGCCGGTAACGAGCTGGATCTGCGTCTGGGCCTGCGTCCGGGGGGCGGCTTCGGCGAAACGGACCTGGTGCTGCGGGTGGCGGAGCCGACCCGCAACGCCCTGCAGTTCTTCCTCGATAATGCCGGCACCGACAACACCGGCGAGCTGCAGTTGGGCGTTTACTATCTGCGCCGGGGCCTGTTCGGCCGGGGAGACAATGCCAGCCTGTTTCTGCTGGGCAGCGAGGGCGCGCTCAGTGGCAGCGCCAGCTACGAGGCGCCGGTCAACCGCTGGGGCGGGCGGCTGCAGCTGGCCCTCAGCAATGGCGAGATCGAGATCATCCAGGGGCCGTTCCAGGCGCTGGCCATCACCGGCGAGTCCGACGCCCTCAGCCTGGAGTACCGCCAGCCCCTGTGGCTGGGGGATGACTGGACCCTGGGGGGCGTGCTGCGTGCCAGCCACAGCGAGTCCACCACGCTGATCGATGGCATTGCCCTGACCGAATCCAGCGTTGACAGCTATGGTCTGGGGGCGCGGTTGAGCGGTGGTGGTGAGCGCCAGCGCTGGAGCCTGCACGGCGATCTGACGCGGATCACCGGGGAGGACATCCTCGGCGATCAGACCTCGGATCTGCTCTTTCGCGGCGGGCTGAGCTGGCTGCGGCGGCTGGGCGAGCGCAGTTACGCCCAGGCCCGGGGGGGCTGGCAATATGGCCCGGTGGCGGGGCTGCCCGCCTCCGAATTGTTCCAGGTCGGCGGCGTCAACAGCGTGCGGGGCTATCCCCAGGGGGCGCTGTCCGGCGGTCGCGGTTACTATCTCAACCTGGAGTGGCACTGGCAGGGCTGGCGGCACCTGCAGCCCTATCTGTTTGTGGATCACGGCGCGGTCTGGGCCGACAGCCCGGAGCACGAGACCATCACCGCCGTCGGGTTGGGCGGGCGCTGGCAGTGGGGCCGGCATCTGCAGGGCGAGCTGTCCGCCGGCCATGCCATCAATGACGTCATCCCGGACCAGGATTCCGCGCAGTTGCACCTGCGTCTGGTCTGGGCCACCAACTGGAATTGACCACGGGCGGGTACGGCCCGGCAAACACCACCGAACGAGGGAAACCATGTCGACCATGCTGTTCTACAACAAGATCGTCCCACTCAACGCCGAGCAACACGGCAAGCTCAAGCTGCGCCAGAGCGAGGGCGACGCCGGCTTCGCCGCCAGGGCCAACTGGGTGCCGCTGGCGGGTACCGAGTTCTTCCAGGCCAGCCGGGACTTCCCCGTCATCTTCTCGGGGCAGGGCGAGGACCTGGTGCCGGTGGCCCTGCTGGGGCTGAGCGAGCGGCAGAACCTGTTCATCGACAAGAAGGGGCATTGGGAGGCGGGCGTCTATGTGCCGGCCTTCGTGCGCCGTTACCCCTTCGTGCTGGCCCATGGCGAGGAGGGCGAGACCAGCGAACAGCTGACCGTGTGCATCGACGAGAGCTGGAAGGGCTTCAACGACAAGGACGGCCAGGCGCTGTTCAAGGACGGCGAGCAGAGCGATTTCCTCACGGAGATCGTCGAGTTCCTGCAGCTCTTCCACGGCGAAATGCTGCGCACCCGCCGCTTCACCGCGCGGCTGCGGGAGCTGGATCTGCTGGTGCGCAAGGACCTGCAGTTGCAGGACGCCCGGGGCCGCAGCTATATCATCCAGGACTTCCAGGTGGTGGACGAGGAGCGATTGGACGGGCTGGAAGACGCCCAGTTGATTGAGCTGCAACGCAGCGGCTTTCTGGCCTGGATCCACGCCCATCTGATCTCCCTGGGCAATACCACCCGTTTGCAGCGCCGCCTGCCCGCCTGACTCGATACGCCCCGGCCGTCGGGCCGGGGCGCGCCTGCCGCGCCTCGCGTTCGAACGCTTCCTTGATCCGGCTCAAGACGTCCCGTCCCCTGGCCGATAAGCTTGGCAGTCGTTGTCCAAGAGGCCGGCGCGCCCCATCCGCGCCGGAGGAGTCTGCATGCGCGTCAATCTGCCAGTGACCGGCCGCGAGCGGCCAGTACCGCCTGAAGCCCGGCTGATCAGCACCACCACCCGCAAGGGCGTGATCACCTACGTCAACGAAGCGTTCTGCCAGGTGGCGGGTTACCGTCCGTCGGAGCTGCTGGGCCAGGCCCACAACGTCATCCGTCACCCGGACATGCCCGCGCCGGTGTTCCGGAATCTCTGGGATACCCTCAAGGCCGGGCGGCCCTGGATGGGGGTGGTGAAGAACCGCTGCAAGAACGGCGATTACTATTGGGTGAGCGCCTATGTCTCGCCCCTGTTCGAGCACGGGGAGTGGGTGGGATATCAGTCCGTTCGCACCCGGGCCAGCGCCGAGCAGATTGCCCGGGCGCAGAAGCTCTACGCGAAGATACGCCGCCGAGACCGCCTGCCCCGGCGGCTGCTCAGCGGAACCCGCCAGCGGGTGGCGCTCGCCATGGCCATCGCCGCGTTCGGCGGCGCCGCCCTGACGGGGCTGGCGGAGCAGGCGGGCTGGAGCAGCGCCGCATCGCTTGCGGCCGTGTCGGGGCTGGCGTTGCTCGCCGGCGGTGTGGGCTACGGCCTCACCCGGCACCTGCAGGCCCTCAAGGCCCATGCTCAGCGCATCTTCGAGAATTCGGTGGGTAGCTACGTCTATGGCAATGGCTACGACGAGGCGGCGGCGGCGGAGCTGGCGCTGGCCATGCAGAACTCCCGCAACAACACCCTGTTGGGGCGTATCGAGGACTTCAGCGCCCAGCTGCTGGAGAGCTCCCGCGGCGTGGAGCAGGCCTCGGTGAAGACCGAGCAGGCCATCGGCGCCCAGCGCGGCGACATCGAGCAGGTGGCCGCGGCCATCAACGAGATGAACGCCGCCGCCCAGGAGATTTCCCGCAACACCACCGTGGCCAGCGAGGCCGCCGGCGAAGGGGCCGACGAGGCCGAATCGGGCCGCGGGGTGATCGCCGAATCCACCCGGGCCATGCAGAGCCTGGCCTCCGAGGTGCAGCAGGCCGCCGAGGTGATCCAGCGGCTGCGCGCCGAAAGCGAAGGCATACGCGGCATTGTCGATGCCATCAACGCCATCACCGAACAGACCAATCTGCTGGCGCTGAACGCGGCCATCGAAGCGGCCCGGGCGGGTGATGCGGGGCGCGGCTTTGCCGTGGTGGCCGACGAGGTGCGCACCCTGGCAAGCCGCGCCGGCGAGTCGGCCACCGAGATCGGCGAGGTGGTCAACCGCCTGCAGCAGCAGGCCGGCGAAGCCAGTGGCGTGATGGAGCGCGGTCAGCAATCCGCCCGGCAGGTCGCGGACCACGCCGAGCGAGTGGCGACGGCCATCGACGGGGTGAGCCGCGCTGTGCAGCGGATCCACGAGATGAATGCGCAGGTGGCCAGCGCCGCCGAGGAGCAGACTGCTGTTTCCGAGGAGATCAACCGCAATATCCTGCAAGTCAGCGACCGGGTGGCGGATACGGCCACGGCCGCCGAAGATACCCGGCGCACCGGTGAGACGCTGGTGAAGATGGTGGACGAGCTGCGGGGCCTATTGCGACAGTTTTCGGCCTGAGGAGCCTGTCCAGCTGCAGGGAGGGTGCAAGGCGTTGATGGGCACGGGATGAGCCGAAAGCAGGGCAGGGCTCGCCAGCGAGCGAAACCGGACATGAGCGCCGGCTACCCTGGGCCGCTGCGTTGGCAAGCGCGTGTGCTGGGCTGGCTGGACGGCCCCTGGGCGATGCCGGGCCTGTTCCTGTTCTCGCTGCTAGAGCAGTATGGCCATGTCGGTGCCTACGCGCGTTACAGCGAACTGTTCGAAGGCCAGGGATTCTGGGTCGATTCCGCGCGCCGTATCACAACAGGAAAATCGTCGCCAGGCCCAGGAACGCCATGAAGCCTATCACGTCGGTGACCGTGGTGAGCATCATGCCCCCGGCGAGAGCCGGGTCAACGCCCACCTTGCGCAGGAACAACGGAATGATGCTGCCGGCGAAGGCGCCGAAGAAAAGGTTGATGACCATGGCGCAGCCGATAATGAGCCCGATGCGCGGGTTGTGGAACCAGGTGGCCGCCACCGCGCCGATGACGGCGGCCCAGAGCATTCCGTTGAGTACCCCCACCGCGGTTTCCCGCAGTATCAGCGAGCGCGCGTTCGCGGAGCCGATCTGGCCCAGGGCGAGTCCTCGTATTACCACGGTGAGTGTCTGCTGCCCGGCGATTCCGCCCATGCTCGCGACGATGGGCATGAGCACAGCGAGCGCGACGATCTGCTGAATGGTGGCTTCGAAGATGTTGACCACCGAGGCGGCGGTCAGCGCGGAGATCAGGCTTATCCCCAGCCACACGGCCCGGCGCCGGGCGTTGGTGAATATCGGCGCGAACATGTCGGTTTCTTCATCCAGACCCGCCATGTGCATGAGTGAACGCTCGGCTTCGTCACGAATGACGTCCACCACGTCATCAATGGTGATTCGCCCGAGCAATTGCCCCTGCTCATCCACCACCGGTGCCGAGACCAGGTCGCGGTCCTGGAAGAGCTTGGCGACTTCCGTGGCGGAACTGTCCGCCTGGATGGGCTCCAGGCTCGCATCCAGTACCTTGGCCACGCTCAGGTTCGGGTCGTTGGTGAGCAGCTGGGAGAGCGGCAGGATGCCCACGTAGCGGTCGTAGCGGTTGACCACGATCAGCTTGTCGGTGAGCTCCGGGATCTCGCCGCGCAGGCGCAGATAGCGCAGCACCACGTCCAGGCTCACGTCGGCCCGCACCGTGATGGTGTCGGTGTTCATCAGGCCGCCGGCGCTGTCCTCGGGGTAGGACATCACCGCTTCCAGGCGCTGGCGGTTCTGCTTGTCCATGGACTGCAGGACTTCGCCGATCAGGGTCGCCGGCAGGTCCTGGAGGAAGTCCGCCAGGTCGTCCATGTCCATGCCTTCGGTGGCGGCGATCAACTCCTTGGGATCCATATCGCCGATGATCACGTTGCGCAGGTCGTCGTTGACGTGCAGCAACACCTCGCCGTCGTACTCCGGATCCACCAGCTCCCACAGCAGCTTGCGCTGGGCGGGGGGGAAGGATTCCAGCAGATGGGCGATCTCGGCCGGGTGCAGGGCATTGAGCATGGCCCGCGCGCGCTGCACGGTGCCGCTCTCCAGAGCCTCGGCAAGGGCCTGGATGAGGCTCAGGGGCTTTTCCTGCTTGGCCGTTTGTTGCATGGCGCCCTCAATTTGCTCGGGGGTGGGCGAAGGACGGCCAATCTTAGTACACGGAGGCGGGTCGCTACCATCGTCTCCTTAAGTCCGCCTCGAGAGAAAGGTATGCGCGGCCGTGCGCCGCTTCCCTAGGGGGGAGGGGCTTACTCCGCCTCCTCGAAGCGCGAGGCCACCAGTTGCTCCAGGGCATCCAGGGCCTGTTCGGCGTCCTCGCCCTCGGCGCTCAGCTCCAGGCTGGTGCCGCGCCCGGCGGCGAGCATCATCACGCCCATGATGCTCTTGCCGTTGACGGTCTTCTCGCCCTTGCGCAGGCGGATGGCGGCGTCGAAGTTCGAGGCGGTGGCGACGAAGCGGGCCGCGGCCCGGGCGTGCAGGCCGAGTTTGTTGATGATGGTGATCTTGCGGCTGGGCATGGTAGCTTGTTCCTCGGGCTGTGGGCGCTCAGCAATCGACCAGCAGCACGCCGTCCTGGCCGCCGGTGAGTGCCTTGTCGCGCAGGGCGCGCAGATCCAGCGTGGGGTAGTTGAGCACGCGCAGCAGCATGGGCAGGTTGATGCCCGTGACCACGGCGGTGCCCGGGAGCGCGCGCATGCGGCAGGCGATATTGCTGGGGGTGGAGCCGTAGGCGTCGGTGAGCAGCAGCACGCCATCTCCCTGCTCCAGTCGCTCCACCAGGGTGGCGGCCTGTGCGGTCATGTCGTCCGGGTCGGCGTCCTGGGGCACGGACAGGCACTCGGCTCGCAAGGGGCACACGCCCAGGGTGCGCCGGGCGGTATCCAGCAGCGCGTCGCCGATACGGTCGTGGGTGATCAGCAGCAGGGCTACGCTCATGTGAGCTCCCGATGGCGCAGGGTCACGCCCTCGCGCTGGCCTCTGAAGTGGCGGTGCATCTGCTCGGCCAACCACACCGAGCGGTGTTGGCCGCCGGTGCAGCCCACGGCGATGGTCAGATAACTGCGGTTCTCCCGCTCGAAGGCCGGTATCCACTGGTCGAGAAAGCCCTGCATCTGCTCCAGATAGGCTACCGCCTCGCCCTGGTTCTGCAGGTACTGCTCCACCGCCGCGTCACGCCCGGTGAGCGGGCGCAGGGCCGGCTCCCAGTGGGGGTTGGGCAGGCAGCGGGCGTCGAAGACGAAATCCGCGTCGGTGGGCACGCCGTGCTTGTAGCCGAAGGACTGGATCAGCAGCGAGAGGCTGCGCTTGCCCAGCTGCATGCGCTCGCGCACCAGTTCGCGCAACTGGTGCACATTGGTGGCGGTGGTGTCCACGGTGAGATCGGCCCGCGCGAGGATCGGGGCGAGCAGTTCCCGCTCCCGGGCGATGGCCTCGGCAAGGGTGCGCTCGGGGCCGCTCAGCGGATGCTTGCGGCGGGTCTCCTTGAAGCGCTTGAGCAGGGTATCGTCGTCGGCGGTGAGAAAGAGAATCCGGCTGTGGATCTGCTGGGCTTCCAGCTCCTGGAGGATCTGTGCGAAGCGCGCCAGGTCTTCGGGACGGTTGCGCGCGTCTATGCCTACCGCGTAGCGCACCTCCTCGGTCATGCCGGTGTCGGTGATGTGCCGGCCGAAGGCGCCCAGCAGGCCCACGTGCAGATTGTCGATGCAGTAATAGCCCAGGTCTTCCAGGGTGTGCAGGGCGACAGTCTTGCCCGAACCCGACAGGCCACTGATGATAACCAGTTTCATGGGCAGGCCCCCGTGCTCAACAGCTCAATGGGCGGACAGTGGGCGGGGACAGGCCGCGCGTTGCGGTTTCCACCAGCAGTGCCAGCGGTCGTCCGGGGCTGACCGGCAGTTGCAGGCAAGGCAGGCTTTGGCCCAGGTAGGCCCGTTCGCAGTGGCGCGGTTCCAGTCGCGGCCAGTCGGCATAGTCCGCCGGTGAGGCTTTCAGTAATTCGATTTCCAGGGCGATGCTCGTTTCGGCCAGCCAGGCGCCGGGACCGAACAGGCGTGTCACCTCCAGCAGGCCCAGGCCGCGCACCTCCAACAGGCCGCGCAGCGCCTCGGGGCTGCGTCCGCGGGGGGCGCCAGGGGCCGGGTACAGTTCCACCGCGTCATCGGCCACCAGCCGATGGCCGCGTTCGATCAGCTGCAGGGCGGTCTCGCTCTTGCCCACGCCGCTCTCGCCGGTGAGCAGCACGCCCCGCCCATCCAGCGACAGCAGGACGCCGGGAATGGTCTGTACTTCGGGGCTCGTGGGGCGGATGGGCATGTCTGTGTTCAGGACGGGTTCCGGGTGGCCTGCCAGTCCAGCAGCATCTGATGGATCTGTTCGGGCGTTTCCGCGCCGCGCAGGCGCTCGCACAGCGTCTGGTCGCTGAACAGCTCCGCCAGGCTGGAGAGGATCTGCAGGTGCTCGTCGGTGAAGTGCTCCGGAACCACCAGGGCAAACATCAGGTCCACGGGTTGCTTGTCGAAGGCGTCGAAGTCCACGCCGCTCTGCAACTTGATGAAGGCGCCCAGCGCCTCGCTGCTGCCCTCGATGCGGGCGTGAGGCAGGGCGACTCCGCGGCCGAGGCCGGTGCTGCCCAGCCGCTCCCGGCTGATCAGTTTTTCGAACACCGTGTTCGCGGACAGGGTGTCGGCGTTCCGGGTAAGCAGTTCGCTGAGTGTCTCCAGGGAGCGTTTCTTGCTGGCCAGGTCCGCATCGACGGCGATGCGTTCGAGGCTGATCAGATCGACGATGTTCATTTTTTCTAGCGCGCCTATGGAAGCGGGGCGGCCCGTTTTGGGGCCGCCCCGACTGCGTTACTCGAGCGCTGCCTTCTGGGCGGCGCCTTCGCGACGGTGGTGATCGGTGAGTTTTTCCTTGTGCTTGACGACCTGCCGGTCGAGCTTGTCGATCAGCGCGTCGATGGCGGCATACATGTCCTCGTGGGTGGCTTCGGCGTGAATGCGGGCCCCACTGAGTAGCATGGTGGCTTCGGCCTTCTGGTCCAACTTTTCCACCGTGAGAATGACGTGCACATCCACCACGTTGTCGAAGTGACGCTCCAGGCGGTCGAGTTTGTCCTTGACGTAGCTGCGGAGCGCCTCGGTGATGTCCACGTGATGGCCGGTGACGTTGATCTGCATACCGCCTCCTTTGGGGTATTCAGGCGAGCCTCTTTCGCTCGGTGGATGAACCAATGTTCATGGCTTCCCTGTACTTTGCCACGGTTCGTCGGGCAACGTTAATGCCTTCGTCCTGAAGGATCTCGGTGAGCTTGCTGTCACTCAAGGGCTTGTCGGGTGCCTCGGCGGCGATGAGCTTGCGGATGCGTGCGCGGATGGCGGTGGCGGAGCACTCCTGGCCATCGGCGGTGCTGACGTGGCTGGAGAAGAAATACTTGAACTCCAGCGTGCCCCGCGGGGTGTGCATGTACTTCTGGGTGGTGATGCGCGAGATGGTGGACTCGTGCATCTCCACCTCTTCGGCCACTTCGCGCAGTACCAGCGGCTTCATGGCCTCTTCGCCGTGCTCGAAGAAGCCCTGCTGGTGGGCGACGATGAAGCGGGCGACCTTCAGCAGGGTCTCGTGGCGGCTCTGCAGGCTCTTGAGGAACCAGCGCGCCTCCTGGAGCTGGTCGCGCAGGGTGGCGCTCTCGCCACCCTTGAGCAGGCCGGCGTAGTAGTCGTTGACCCGAATCTTCGGCAGGGCATCGGTGTTCAGATCCACCTGCCAGACCCCCCGCTGCTTGCGCACGAACACATCCGGAATGACATATTGGGGCGTTTCGTCGCTGATCCGCGCGCCCGGATGCGGATCCAGGGTCTGGATCAGGGCGACCACCGCCCGCAGGCTGTCCTGGTCGAGCTTCAGGCGGCGCATCAACTGGCTGTATTGGCGCCCGGCGAGCAGTTCCAGGTGCTTGTCCACCAGCAGCCGCGCTTCGGCGAGCCAGGGGGTGTCGGGGGGCAGGGGCTCGAGCTGCAGCAGCAGCGCTTCGCGGGGCTCCCGCGCGGCCACCCCCACCGGGTCGAAGCGCTGGACGCGCTGAAGCACCGTTTCCACCTCTTCCGGTTCCACCCGCCACTCGGGGGGCAGGGCCTGCAGCACCTCCTCGGTGCCGATGTGCAGGTAACCGTCGTCGGCCACCGAGTCGATGAGGATCTCGGCGATATAGCGGTCCTTCTCGGTGAAACCGCACAGATCCGCCTGCCAGCGCAGGTGCGCGCGCAAGCCGCCCGCGCTGCCGCTCTCGTTGGCGAAGGGGTCGCGGTCGTCGAATTCGGGGCTGCTGTAGCTGGTGGAGCCGTCGTAGACGTCGTCCCACTGGCTGTCCACCGGCAATTCGTCGGGGATGTGCTCGTTGGGCTCGCTGGTATCCCGGGCGCTGTCCTCCGCGGGCTCCGGGGCGTCCCGGGCCTCGCGTTCCTCGTCGCGCTCGCGGCTGGACAGTTCCCGGTCCAGGCTGGGCTCGGTGTCTTCCTCCAGCTCCAGCATGACATTGGACTCCAGCGCCTGCTGGATCTCCAGCTGCAGGTCCAGGCTGGAGAGCTGCAACAGCCGTATGGCCTGTTGCAGCTGGGGCGTCATGGTGAGCTGCTGCCCCAGGCGTATTTGCAGACTTTGCTTCATGCCCATGGGCGTCGGTCGATGCCGCGCGCTGCGTGCCGCTGATTAGTGTGGGATGGGTACATGCTTAGCGTCCATCGTAGCCTAATTGTCACGGGGCTGGAACGGCGGGCGGGCCGCGCCGGGCCCGGGGAGGCGCTGCCCCCTTCTTTTGGGCCTCTCACCGTCTGGCGGTTCGCCGCCAAGGCGCGATGGGGCGTCGCCCTGGCCAAGGGTCTGGGCCATTCGTGGCGGGCGCCGCCTCGCCGAGGCGCGCCCGGCTGCCGCAGAGGCCTCGGGGGGATCGATCCGTGTGCCCCTAGAGCCGGAAATGCTCCCCCAGGTAGACCTCCTTGACCCGCTGATTGGCCAGCACTTCTTCGGCGCTGCCCTCGGCGATCACCGCGCCGTCCCCCAGGATATAGGCCCGCTGCACGATGCCCAGGGTCTCGCGCACATTGTGGTCGGTGATCAGCACGCCGATGCCGCGTTCGGCCAGATGGCGCACGATCTGCTGGATGTCCACCACCGAGATGGGGTCCACGCCGGCGAAAGGCTCATCGAGCAGGATGAAACGCGGGTTGGCGGCCAGCGCCCGGGCGATTTCCACTCGGCGCCGTTCGCCCCCGGAGAGCGAGATGCCCATTTGATCGCGCAGGTGGGTGACGTGGAATTCCTCCAGCAGCGCGTCCAGCTCCTGGCGGCGCTGGGCGCGGCTGAGCTCCTTGCGGGTCTCCAGCACGGCCATCAGGTTGTTGGCGACGCTCAACTTGCGGAATACCGAGGCTTCCTGGGGCAGGTAGCCGATGCCGAGCCGCGCCCGGGTGTGGATGGGCAGGCGGGTGATGTCCTGCCCGTCCAGCACGATGCGCCCGCCGTCGGCGGCGATCAGGCCGACGATCATGTAGAAGGAGGTGGTCTTGCCGGCGCCGTTGGGGCCCAGCAGGCCGACGATCTCGCCGCTCTGCAGGGCGAAGCTGGCGTCCTTGACCACGGTGCGCCCCTTGTAGCGCTTGATCAGGCCTTCGGCGAGCAGGCGGCTCATGGCGCGTCGCCCTTGTCATCTTCCTTGGGGAAGAACTTGATGCGGATACGCTGGTCTTCGCCCTCGCCGCGCTCGGCCTGCATGCGGTCTTCCTGCACCAGATAGACGATGGTCTCGCCTTCGAACTCGTCCTGGCCCTGGGTGATCAGGCCGCCCTGGAGCAGACGGACCCGCTCGGGGCCGCTGGCGTAATACTCCATGCGCGGGGCACGGGCCTTGACCGGCAGGGGCTGGTCGTCGGGCAGCTGCTGGTAGGTGGCGGGGCGGCCGTCCACGTAGGCCTTGTCCAGCTCGCCGCCCTCGGTCTGGTAGACGGTCATCTTGTCGCCGGTGATCTTCAGCGTGCCCTGGGTGAGGATCACATTGCCGGTGTACACACTCACGCCGCTGACGTTGTCCATCTCGGCGCGGTCGGCTTCCAGTTCGATGGGTTGTTCACGGTCGCTCTCGAGCGCGCCCGCGGCGAGGGGCAGCGCCAGAACCAGCAGGGCGAGGAGCTTATTGGTCTTCCGGTACATAGTGTCCCTTTACTTCGGAGAGGAATTCCACCCGGTCTTCGGCCACCCAGGCGCGGGCGCCTGTGCCCTGGATACGCGAGACGCCCTGGCGGACTTCGGTGTAGGCGTCGGTCTCGGCGTAGTCGCGGCTGGGGGTGATGCGCACGTTTTCGGTATCCAGCTCCAGCGGGCGGTTCACGGGGCTTGCCGCCCGGCGCACCGTGACTCTGCCGCGCAACTCCACCCGGTCCTCGTCGGGCCAGGCGATACCCTGCTCGGCGTGGGCGTGCCAGGTCGCGCCTTCCTCGGGATAGGCCTCCAGGCGCGGCGTGGCCAGCGTCCAGCGGTCATCCTCGGGGTAGTGGGCGACCCGGGGCGAGTCCACTTGGTAGTCCCAGCGCCCGGTGGCGTCGGTGCTGCGCAGGCGAAAGCCTTCGAAGAAGGCGTCGGGGACGCTGACGGCGGCGGCGTCGGCGGCGTCTCGTGATTCGTCGCGGTCACGGGACAGCCACCAGGCCAACGCCACCAGGATGATCAGCGTTACCGCGGGGAAGAGTCTAGTCCTGCGCATAGGCCTGCAGCATAGCGCCCAGCTCGCCCCGGGCAAGCAGGATCAGCTCACAGAGCTCGCGCACCGCCCCTTCGCCACCGGGTAGGCGGGTCTGCCAATGGCAGTGGGCGGCGAGCCAGGGGTGGGCATTGGGTACGGCCACCGCCAGGCCCACCCGGCGCGCCACCGGCAGGTCGATCAGATCGTCGCCAATGTAGGCGCAGTGCTCCGGGGCGAGCGCAAGGCCGCGCAGCAGCGGCTCCAGCGCTTCCCATTTGCGCTGCTTGCCTTGCAGGACGTGCTGAATACCCAGTTCCTCGGCGCGCCGCTGTACCTGGGGCGAGTTGCGCCCGGTGAGCAGGGCGCGCTCCACGCCCGCCTCGCGCAGCATGCTCAAGCCCTTGCCGTCGAGGATGTTGAAGGCCTTGTGCAGCTCGCCTTCGGCGCCCATGTTGATGCGCCCGTCGGTGAGCACGCCGTCCACATCCATCACCAGGATCTTTATGGGGCGGGCGCGCGCGAGCAGCGTTTCATCCACGGCGCCGCAGAAGGCGTGTTCGGTAGGCTCCAAGGTCATTCAGACCACTCCCGCCCGCAGCAGGTCGTGCATGTTCAGCACCCCCACCAGTTGCTCATCGGCCACCACCAGCAAGCCGTTGATCTTGTGCCGCTCCATGACCTGCAGGGCTTCGGCGGCGAGCTGGTCCGGTTGTACCCGCTTGCCGCCGGGGGTCATGACCCGGTGCACCGGGGTGGTGTGCACATCCACCGCGCCGTCCAGGCTGCGGCGCAGATCGCCGTCGGTGAACACGCCCACGGGGCGGCCGTCGGCATCCAGCACCGCGGTCATGCCCAGGCCCTTGCGGCTCATCTCCAGCAGGGCTTCGCGCAGCGGCGCGTCGGCACTGATGCGGGGGATTCGCTCGCCGGTGTGCATCACATCTTCAATGAGCAGCAGCAGGCGCCGGCCCAGGCGCCCGCCGGGGTGGGAGCGGGCGAAGTCCTCGGCGGTGAAGCCACGCGCCTCCAGCAGGGACACGGCCAGGGCATCGCCCATGGCGAGCGCCGCCGTGGTGCTGGAGGTGGGCGCCAGCCCCAGGGGACAGGCTTCTTCGCGCACCGACACGTCCAGGTGTTCGTCGGCGGCGCGGGCCAGCCGGGAGTTGGGCTTGCCGGTCATGGCGATCAGCGGCACGCCCAGGCGCTTGATCAGCGGCAGAATGGTGGTGATCTCGTCGGTTTCCCCGGAGTTGGACAGGGCCAGCACCACGTCCTCGGGGGTGATCATGCCCAGATCGCCGTGGCTCGCCTCTCCCGGATGGAGGAAGAAGGCCGGCGTGCCGGTGCTCGCCAGCGTGGCGGCGATCTTGTTGCCGATATGGCCGGATTTGCCCATGCCGGTGACCACCACGCGGCCGCGACACGCGAGCATGAGGCGGCAGGCACGGGTGAAGTGCGCATCGATGCGGGCCTTCAGGTCGGCGATGGCGCCGGCTTCGGTGTCCAGCACGGCGAGCGCCAGACGGCGCAGGGCGTCGTCGTCCACCCGGTCGTGGTGGGCCTGCTCGCGGCGGTAGACCTTGCCTTGGGAGGCGTCGCTGTCGTTCATGGAAACCCTGGTTGCGGTGCCTGCAAAATGCACTGGACACCTATTGGAAACCAGTGGGCCGAACATGGCAATGTTGGCGGGCTGTTCCGGGGCGGTCGGTTTGACTCCCTCGGGGGGGTGCCGGATACTGGCCCGTCATTTTCCCCATGGTGGATTGCCGGGCGGTGGAAGCCTTTTCGATGAGCACGGGCGCGCAAGCCAATGATGTGCTGGTGGAGATTCGCGGCCTGCGTTTTTCCCGCGGCAAGCGGGTAATTTTCGACGACATCGACCTGGATATCCGCCGCGGCGAGCTTACCGTGATCATGGGCCCCAGCGGCACCGGCAAGACCACGTTGCTGCGCCTGATCGGCGGCCAGCTCAAACCCCAGGCGGGCAGTATCCGGGTGGACGGCGAGCGGGTCGACACCCTGGGGCGCGCGGCCCTGTACCGGCTGCGCCGACGCATGGGGATGCTGTTCCAGAGCGGGGCGCTGTTCACGCATATGGATGTGTTCGAGAACGTGGCCTTTCCCCTGCGCGAGCATACACGCCTGCCCGAGCCGCTGATCGAGCAGCTGGTGCTGATGAAGCTCGAGGCCGTGGGGCTGCGCGGCGCGCGGCGGCTGCGCCCGGCGGAGCTCTCCGGCGGCATGGCGCGGCGGGTGGCGCTGGCGCGGGCCATCGCCCTGGACCCCATGATGGTGATGTACGACGAGCCCTTCACCGGCCAGGACCCCATTTCCATGGGCGTGCTGGTGGAGCTGATCCGCCGGCTCAACGACGCGCTGGGTCTGAGCAGTGTCGTGGTCTCCCATGATGTGGCCGAGGCCGCCGGTATCGCCGATCGCATACACCTGATCTCCGACGGGCGGGTGGTGGAGTCCGGCACACCGGAGTCCCTGCGCGCTTCGAAGTCGGCCTGGGTGCGTCAGTTCATGGACGGCCTGCCCGACGGGCCGGTGCCTTTTCATTACCCGGCGCCCGCCTACGAAGAAGAGGCGCTGGGGCGATGATCGGGCGCCTGGCGGCTCTGGGGGCGCTCACCCTGGCAAGCCTGGCGGGTCTGGGCCGGGCCACGCTGTTTCTGGGGCGATTGCTGCTGGGCCTGGGCGAGGTGTTGCGCCGGCCCGCCCTGGTGCTGCGCCAGGTGCACGCGGTGGGGGTGCTCTCGCTGCCGATCATCGTGGTGGCGGGGCTGTTCGTGGGCATGGTGCTGGGGCTGCAGGGCTACCGCACGCTGGTGGATTTCGGTGCCGAGCAGTCCCTGGGCGTGCTGGTGGCGCTCTCACTGGTGCGCGAACTCGGGCCGGTGGTTACCGCCTTGCTGTTCGCCGGCCGCGCCGGTTCGGCGCTGACCGCGGAGATCGGCCTGATGAAGGCCACCGAGCAGCTCTCGGGCATGGAAATGATGGCGGTGGACCCGGAGCGCCGGGTGGCCGCGCCGCGCCTGCTGGCGGGTTTCATCGCCATGCCCTTGCTGGCGGCGCTCTTCAGCTTCGTCGGGGTGCTCGGCGGCTACGGCATCGGAACCGGGGTGCTGGGCGTGGACAGCGGCTCTTTCTGGTCGCAGATGCAGAGCGCAGTGGCCTTCAGCGGGGATATTCTCAACGGCGTGATCAAGAGCGTGGTCTTCGGGCTGGTGGTGACCTGGATCGCCGTGTTCCAGGGTTATGATGCGGTGCCCACCTCGGAGGGCGTGGCCAACGCCACCACCCGCACCGTGGTGTACGCCTCCCTCGCTGTGCTGGGCATGGACTTCGTGCTCACCGCTTTGATGTTCGGTTGATTACTGTCTCCTGAAGGAAGACGCAATGGCTAACTCGCGGGCAATGGAAATCGGCGTCGGGCTGTTCGTGGTGATCGGTCTGGCGGCCCTGTTCGGGCTGGCGATGAAGGTGAGCGGTTTCACCGGCTTCAGCGGCGAGCCCTCGTACCGGGTGGAGGCGCGCTTTCAGAACATCGGCGGGCTGAAGGTGCAGGCGCCGGTGACCATGGCGGGGGTGCGGGTCGGCCGGGTGGCAGCCATCGATCTGGACGAGCGCAGCTTCGAGGCACGGGTTCAGCTGGATATCGCCCGCCGCTTCGACCAACTGCCCGAGGACACCAGTGCCAGCATCCTCACCTCCGGCCTGCTCGGCGAGCAGTACGTGGGGCTGGAGCCGGGCGGCATGGATCTGTACCTGCAGGACGGGGACGAGATCACCCTCACCCAGTCGGCGCTGGTGCTGGAGAAGATCATCGGTCAGTTCCTGTTTCAGCAGGCCGAGGGACAATAAGGAGGTTTTCCGATGAAGCGCGTGTTTTGGCTGTTGCTGTCGCTGCTGCTCGCCGCGGCCCCGGCGCAGGCGCAGGAGACGGCGCCCGATGCGCTGGTGCGGGATACCGCCGAGCGCATGCTGGAGGTGCTGCGTGAGCGCCGGGGCGAGTTGGATGAGCGCCCGCAGATGGTCTTCGATCTGGTCGAGGAGATCGTGCTGCCGCACTTCGACTTCGAGCTGATGAGCCGCTACGTGCTGGCGCGAAACTGGCGCGGTGCCAGCGACGAGCAGCGCTCGCGCTTCGTGGAGGAATTCCGCCATTTGTTGGTGCGCACCTACGCCACCTCGCTGGCGGAGTACTCCGGGCAGCGCATCGAATACCTGCCCTTGCGCGGCGACCCGGCGCGGGGCCGGGTGACGGTGAGTACCGTAATCAAGCAAAATGGGGGCGGGCCGGATATCCCGGTGGATTACAATCTGCGTCGCACCGAATCGGGCTGGAAGGTGTTCGATGTGATCATCGAGGGCCTGAGCCTGGTGCAGAACTACCGCGGCTCCTTCGCCAGTGCGATCCGCCGCCAGGGCCTGGACGGGCTGATCGACGACCTGGCCGCGCGCAACGCCAACCGCCGCGACGCATGAGCGCGGCGCGGTTGGCATGGGGCGAGGGCGGGAGCTGTGCGCTGAGCGGGGAGCTCAGCGTGGAGAGCGTGCCCGGGCTGTGGGCCCGGGGCGATGAGCTTTGGCGCCGAGGCCCGGAGCTGGTGTTGGATCTGTCCGGCGTGCGGCGCTCGGACAGCGCGGGGCTTGCGCTGCTGGCCGAGTGGACGCGCCAGGCACGCCAACACGGGCTGAGCCTTCACTATCGCGGCATGCCCGAGCAGATGCGCGCCCTGGCCCGGGTCAGCGGTCTGGAGCGGCTGCTGCCATTGGAAACGAACAACTGCGGAGAGTGATGCTCATGATGGAGCCGGACAATATCAAACGCATGCTGGAAGCCGCGCTGAGCGACTGCCAGGCGGAGGTCAGCGGTGATGGCCGTCATTTTCAGGCGCTGATCATCAGCCCGGAATTCGAGGGCAAGGGCCTGATCCAGCGTCATCGCATGGTCAACGCGATCCTCAAGGCGCACTTCGACACCGAAGTGCTGCATGCCCTGTCCATGCGCACCCTGACGCCGGCGGAAAACGCCGGCGCCCAATGAAGCAGGCCGCTACGCGATGGAAAAACTGATCATGCGGGGCGGCGGGCCCCTGAACGGCGAGATCCGTATCTCCGGGGCGAAGAACGCCGCACTGCCCATCGTCATGGGCACGCTGCTGGCCGATGGCCCCATGACCGTGGGCAACATCCCGCACCTGCACGACATCACCACCACTATGGAGTTGCTGGGGCGCATGGGCGTGCGCCTCACGGTGGACGAGCGCATGCGGGTGGAGGTGGACCCCACCCACATCCAGAGCTACACCGCGCCCTACGAGCTGGTGAAGACCATGCGCGCCTCCATCCTGGTGCTGGGCCCGCTGCTGGCGCGCTACGGCGAGGCCCATGTCTCGCTGCCCGGCGGCTGCGCCATTGGCTCGCGCCCGGTGAACCTGCACGTGGACGGCATGCGCGCGCTGGGCGCGGAAGTGACGGTGGAAGGCGGCTACATCAAGGCTCGCGCCAAGCGCCTCAAGGGGGCGCGCATCGTGCTCGACACGGTCACCGTTACCGGCACCGAGAACATCATGATGGCGGCGGTGCTGGCCGAAGGCCGCACGGTGCTGGAGAACGCCGCCCGTGAGCCGGAGGTGGTGGATCTGGCCGATTGCCTCAACGCCATGGGCGCGCAGATCAGCGGTGCAGGCACCAGCACCATGATCATCGAGGGTGTGGAGAACCTGAAGGGCATCGACTACCAGGTGCTGCCCGATCGCATCGAGACCGGCACCTTCCTGGTGGCCGCCGCCATGACCGGTGGGCGGATCAAGGTCAAGGACACCACCCCGGAGTTGCTCGACTCGGTGCTGCTCAAGCTCGAGGAGGCCGGTGCCCATATCAACACCGGGCCCGACTGGATAGAGCTGATCATGGAGCGGGAGCGGCCCCGGGCCGTCAGTTTCCACACCGCGCCGTACCCGGCCTTTCCCACCGATATGCAGGCCCAGTTCTGCGCGCTGAACAGCATCGCCGACGGCGTGGGCACCATCACCGAGACGGTGTTCGAGAACCGTTTCATGCATTGCCTGGAAATGCAGCGCATGGGTGCCGATATCCGCCTGGAAGGCAATACCGCCATCAGCCGCGGCGTGCCCCGGCTCACCGGCGCGCCGGTGATGGCCACCGATCTGCGTGCCTCCGCCAGTCTGGTGCTGGCGGGTCTGGTGGCCGAGGGCGAGACGGTGGTGGACCGCATCTACCACATAGACCGCGGCTACGAATGTATTGAAGAGAAACTGGCCCAACTGGGCGCCGACATCCGGCGCGTGCCGGTTTAACGACGAGCGAATCATGGCTGATAGTCTCACCATCGCCCTGTCCAAGGGGCGTATCCTGCAGGAAACCCTGCCGCTGCTGGCCCACGCCGGCATCGAACTCACCGAAGATCCGGACGCCAGCCGCAAGCTGGTGCTGGAGACCACCCAGCCTGGAGTGAAGGTGGTGGTGGTGCGCGCCACCGACGTGCCTACCTACGTGGAGCATGGCGGGGCCGACGTCGGGGTCGCCGGCAAGGACGTGCTCATGGAGTACGGCAGCCGAGGCCTCTACGAGCCGCTGGATCTGCGCATCGCCCGCTGCAAGCTCATGGTGGCCGGGCGCCCCGATGCGGCTCAGCCGCGCCGGCCGCGGGTGGCCACCAAGTTCGTCAATATCGCCCGGCGCTACTACGCCGGGCAGGGCCGCCAGGCCGAGCTGATCAAGCTCTACGGTTCCATGGAGCTTGCCCCGCTGGTGGGCATGGCCGATCTGATCGTCGACCTGGTGGACACCGGCAACACCCTGCGCGCCAACGGTCTGGAGCCGTTGGAGCACATCGCCGACATCAGCTCCCGGCTGGTGGTCAACAAGGCTTCCATGAAGGTCAAGCATCGCCCGCTCAAGGCGCTGATCGGCCAGCTGCGCGAAGCCGTGGAAGGAGGACAGTAATGCTCGAGATTCGACGCCTGAGTACCACGCAGCCGGATTTCCGGGAGCAACTCGATCGGCTGACCGCCTGGGAGAGCGGTGCCGAGCATCGGGTCGAGCAGGCGGTGGCGGAGATTCTGGAGCAGGTGCGCAGCCGCGGCGACGCCGCCCTGCTGGAGTACAGCCGGCGCTTCGACCGGCTGGAGGTGGCCTCGGTGGCGGAGCTGGAAGTGCCGGCCGAGGCGTTGCGCGCCGCCTTCGAGGAGTTGCCCGGCGAGCAGCGAGTCGCGCTGGAGGAGGCCGCCCGTCGCGTGCGCGCTTACCACGCGCGTCAGAAAAGCGAATCCTGGGAATACCAGGAGGCCGACGGCACCGTGTTGGGCCAGCAGGTTACCGCCCTGGACCGGGTGGGGATCTACGTGCCAGGTGGCAAGGCCGCCTATCCCTCCTCGGTGCTGATGAACGCCATTCCCGCCAAGGTCGCCGGTGTGCCCGAGCTGATCATGATGGTGCCGGCCCCCGACGGCGAGCTGAACCCCATGGTGTTGGCCGCGGCCCATCTGGCGGGCGTGGACCGGGTGTTCCGCCTGGGCGGCGCCCAGGCCGTGGCCGCGCTGGCCTACGGCAGCGAGACCGTTCCCGCGGTGGACAAGATCACCGGGCCGGGCAATGCCTACGTGGCCGAAGCCAAGCGCCAGGTGTTCGGCCGGGTGGGCATCGACATGGTGGCCGGACCCTCCGAGATCCTGGTGGTCTGCGATGGCCAGACCGACCCGGACTGGATCGCCATGGATCTGTTCTCCCAGGCCGAGCACGACCAGGACGCCAAGGCCTGGCTGGTTTGCCCCGACCCCTACTACCTGGACCAGGTGCAGGCCAGCATGGAGCGGCTGCTGCCGCAGATGGAGCGCTCGGAGATTATTCGAGAGTCGCTGAACCGTCACGGCGCGCTGATCTGCGTGCGGGATCTGGCCGAGGCCGAAGAGGTGGCCAACCGCATCGCCCCCGAGCACCTGGAGCTGTCCATCGCCGAGCCGGAGAAATTCGCCCAGCGTGTTCGTCACGCCGGTGCGATCTTCCTCGGCCGGTACACCCCGGAGGCCCTGGGTGATTACTGCGCCGGGCCCAACCATGTGCTGCCCACGTCTGCCACGGCACGTTTCGCCTCGCCGCTGGGGGTCTACGACTTCCAGAAGCGCACCAGCATCATCCATTGTTCGCCCGCCGGCGGTGCGGCCCTGGGCCGCGTGGCCGATGTGCTCGCCCGCGGCGAGGGCCTGGAGGCCCATGCCCGTTCCGCACGGCTGCGGGTCGAGGCGGAGGAGCGATCATGAGCGATCAGCAGGCGCGCATCGGCCGCTGGGTGCGACCGGCGGTACAGGCCCTGAAGGCCTATCACGTGCAGCCCGCCGCGCGCACCATCAAATTGGACGCCATGGAGAACCCCTACCATTGGTCCGAAGAGATGGTGGACGCCTGGCTGGCGCGGTTGCGCCAGGTGGAGCTGAACCGCTACCCCGATCCCGCCGCAGCCGGCTTGAAGACGCGGCTGCGCGAGGCCATGGGTGTCCCCGCCGAATCCGAGCTCATGCTGGGCAACGGCTCCGATGAGCTGATCCTGCTGCTCGCCCTGGCGCTGGGTGGGGCAGGCAAGACGGTGCTGGCCCCGGGGCCGAGCTTCGTCATGTACCGCATCATCGCCGCCATGGCCGGTCTGGAGTATCGGGAGGTGGCGCTGCGCGCCGAGGGCTTCGAGCTGAACCTGCCGGCGATGCTGGCGGCCATGGAGGAGCAGCCCCCGGCGGTGGTGTACCTGGCCTACCCGAACAATCCTACCGGCAACCTGTTCCGTCGCGAGGATATCGAGACGATCATCGAGCGCGCGCCGGGGGTCGTGGTGGTGGACGAGGCCTACTTCGCCTTCGCCGGCGACAGCTTCATGGCCGATCTGACCCGGTATCCCCAGCTGCTGGTGATGCGCACGGTCTCGAAAATGGGTCTGGCCGGGCTGCGACTGGGGCTGCTGGCCGGGCACCCGGATTGGCTGGCGCAGCTGGAGAAATGCCGGCTGCCCTACAATATCAACGTGCTCACCCAGGCCAGTGCCGAGTTCGCGCTGGATCATCGGGCGGTGCTGGAAGAGCAGAGCGCCCGGATCCGCCGGGACCGTGAAGGTCTCATGAGCGAGCTGGCCGCGATCCCCGGTCTGCAGCCCTTTCCCTCCCAGGCCAATTTCATTGCCTTTCGGGTGCCGCCGGGCAGGGCCGGGGAATTGCACGGGGCCTTGCGCGAGCGTGGCGTGCTGGTGAAGAACCTGCACGGCAGCGACCCGCAATTGGCCGATTGTCTGCGGGTGACCGTGGGCACGCCCGAGGAGAACGCGGCCTTCCTCCAGGCCCTGAAAGCCTCCCTGTAGGTGCGACTCACGGCGGCGAATCCTTCTCGCAAGAGGGGTTCGCGGCCATGAGCCGCTCCTGCATCGCCGCGGTTCCCGTGCAAGCGGAGCCGAGGGGCCCGCCCCTCGGCTCAAGGCGCCAGATCCGCCGGCCGTACCGCCACCGTCACATCGGTTTCGAAGGTCCGGCCCTGGCGCAGGGCCTGGATGTGAATCTGCTCGCCGGGCTTGCGCTGGGTGATCAGCCGCAGCAGCTGACCCGCCTCGGTAATGGATTCCCCGTCGATCTCCAGCACCACGTCGCCGGGCGAGAGCCCCGCCTCCTGGGCCGGCCCCCCCCGCAACACCCCCGCCAGCACCACGCCGCGGACATGCGCCAGGCCGAAGGACTCCGCCAGCTGCGGACTCATTTCCTGCACCTGGATCCCCACCCAGCCGCGGATCACCCGGCCGTGTTCGATGATGTTTTCCATCACCCCCCGGGCAAGCTCGGTGGGGATGGCGAAGCCGATCCCCAGCGAGCCGCCGGTGCGGCTGAAAATGGCGGTGTTGATGCCGATCAGCTCGCCATGGGCGTTGATCAGCGCACCGCCCGAGTTGCCCGGATTGATGGCGGCATCGGTCTGGATGAAGTTCTCGAAAGTGTTGATGCCGAGCTTGTTGCGCCCGGTGGCGCTGACGATGCCCTGGGTGACCGTCTGGCCCACGCCGAAGGGGTTGCCGATGGCCAGTGCCACGTCCCCCACCCGGGTCTCGTTGGAGCGGCCCAGGGTGATGACCGGCAGCTCCTGTAGCTCGATCTTCAGCACCGCCAGATCCGATTCCGGATCGGAGCCGGTCAGGCGTGCCTCGGCGATGCGGCCATCGGCCAGAGCCACCCGAATCTGGTCGGCGCCGTCGATGACGTGGTTGTTGGTGAGCACGAAACCATCGCGGCTGATGATGACCCCCGAGCCCAGGCTGGCGACATTACGCGAGCGGTTCTCGGGCCGCCGGTCACCGAAGAAGCGGCGGAACAGGGGGTCGTCCAGCAGCGGGTTGCGCGACGCGCTCACGGTCTTGCTGGTGAAGATGTTCACCACCGCGGGCGCGGCCTGTTCCACGGCGGCGGAATAAGACACCGGGCCGCTGCCCAGGCCGGGGGCCGGCTCGCGGCCGGGGGCTTCCTTGACCTGCACCACCGGGCGCTCCGGCGCCATCAGATCGGGCAGCCAGTACATCAGCCCGACGGCGACCAGGGCGCCGACCAGGGCATAGCTGAACAAAAAACGCAGCAGGCGTCGGCTGGTCATTGGTGGAATTTGCCTCTTCATATGACTGCGGTAGGCTTCGCTGATTGTAGCGAATGCGGGCGCCGTGTTCCGCAGCGGGAGATTATCTATGGTTCTTCGTGATGATTTGCTGGCCTATTGCGATGAGCTGCTCGATGCCGGCGCTTTTTCGGATTACGCGCCCAATGGCCTGCAGGTGGAGGGGCGCGCCGAGGTGCGCTGCATCGTCAGCGGCGTGACCGCCTCCCAGGCCCTGATCGACGCCGCTGTGGCGGAGGGGGCGGATCTGCTGCTGGTTCACCACGGCTATTTCTGGAAAGGCGAGGACGCGCGGGTGGTGGGGATGAAGGCCAGACGACTACGGGCCTTGCTGGCCGCGGACATGAGTCTGCTGGCCTACCACCTGCCGCTGGACGCGCACCCGGAGCTGGGCAACAACGCCCAGCTGGGGCAGCGCTTGGGGCTACGCACGCTGGGTCGCTTCGATACCGGGACGAAGCCGGCGTTGGGCTGGCTGGGCGAGCTGCCCGAGCCCCTCACCGGCGAGGCCTTCGCGCAGGCTATCGGCGCCGCGCTGGGGCGGATGCCGCTGCATGTGGCCGGCGGCGAGGGGGCAATACGGCGGGTCGCCTGGTGCACCGGTGGCGCCCAGGGATTCATACAGGCGGCCGCGCAGGCGGGGGCGGATGCCTATGTCAGCGGCGAGATCTCCGAGCCCACTGCGCATATCGCCCGGGAATGTGGGCTGCATTATTACGCGGCGGGGCACCACGCTACCGAGCGTTACGGCGCTTGGGCGCTGGGTGAGCACCTGGCGCAGCGTTACGGGCTGAAGCATCGGTTTGTCGATATCGATAATCCGGCGTGAATCGCCCCTGTAACAGTGGTGCGAGGGTCGTTGTTGCAAGCGACTGTATTGGAAGGATAAAAGTGCAAGCCCCAGGCGCCGCGCTTGACCTCGGGGGGGCGATATAAGATCCTTGTCCGCCGTTTACGGGTACGCAGAGCGGAACCGCCCCCGGCGCCAAGCGCGATCAGGGCCGGTTCAGTCTGTGTTGTCCGCCGTGGGGGTGGCTGTTTCCGCGACGAGCGCGCATGCGGGCGCGCGGGCCGAGGCTGCTGAATGATGCCGGTGCATCTCCCGGATTTCTGCACTAATTTTTGTCTAATACCGAGGGGTCGTGGATGAATCACGATGGCGCGGATAAAAGCAGGCGCCGGTTTCTGACCGCTGCGGCGACAGTGGTGGGTGGCGTAGGGGTGGCCTATACGGCCGTACCCTTCCTGGCATCCTGGAAACCGAGTGCCCGGGCCCAGGCCGCCGGCGCGCCGGTGGAAGTCGACATCAGCAAGCTCGAACCGGGTCAGCGGGTCAACGCCGAGTGGCGCGGCCGGCCGATCTGGGTGGTGCGTCGCACCGACGAGATGCTGGAACGTCTGAACACCGTGGACGATCAGCTGGCCGACCCCGCCTCCGAGGTACCCCAGCAGCCTGATTACGCTCAGAACCAATACCGTTCGATCAAGCCCGAATACATGGTGCTGATCGGTATCTGCACGCACCTGGGTTGCTCGCCGCTGTTCCGGCCGGAGCCGGACGCCGCGGATCTGGGCCCGAACTGGCCCGGCGGTTTCTTCTGCCCCTGCCACGGTTCCAAATTCGACCTGGCCGGCCGGGTCTGGGCGGGCGTGCCGGCACCCACCAACATGGAAGTGCCCCCGTACTACTTCGTCAACGAGAACACCATACTCGTCGGCGAGGACAAAGGAGCGGCCTGATGAGCGCAGAAAAGAATACCCAAAAAGGCCTGGTGGGCTGGATCGACGCGCGCTTTCCGCTGACCAAGCTGTGGAAGGAGCACGTCTCCGAGTACTACGCGCCGAAGAACTTCAACTTCTGGTACTTCTTCGGTTCGCTGGCGCTGCTGGTGCTGGTCATCCAGATCGTCTCCGGCATCTTCCTGACCATGAACTACAAGCCGGCGGGTGATCTGGCCTTCGACTCCATCGAGTACATCATGCGCGATGTGGAGTGGGGCTGGTTGATCCGATACATCCACACCACCGGGGCCTCGGCCTTCTTCGTGGTGGTGTATCTGCACATGTTCCGCGGCCTGATCTACGGCTCCTACAAGCAGCCCCGTGAGCTGATCTGGATCTTCGGCATGCTGATCTATCTGCTGCTGATGGCCGAGGCCTTCATGGGCTACCTGCTGCCCTGGGGGCAGATGTCCTACTGGGGCGCGCAGGTGATCATCTCCCTGTTCGGCGCCATCCCCGGGATCGGCCAGGAGCTGGCGCTGTGGATCCGAGGTGACTTCGTCATCTCCGAGGTGACCCTGAACCGCTTCTTCGCGCTGCACGTGATCGCCCTGCCGCTGGCTCTGGTGGGCCTGGTGGTGGCGCACATCATGGCGCTGCACGAGGTGGGCTCCAACAACCCGGACGGCGTGGACATCAAGAAGCACAAGGACGACAAGGGCATTCCGCTGGACGGCATTCCCTTCCACCCGTACTACACGGTGAAGGATATTCTGGGCACGGTGGTGTTCCTGATGTTCTTCAGCGTGGTGCTGTTCTTCATTCCCGAGTTCTTCGGCCTGTTCATCGAGCCGCCGAACTTCGAGCCGGCCAACGCCCTGAAGACGCCGGATCACATCGCCCCGGTGTGGTACTTCACGCCCTTCTACGCGATCCTGCGCGCGGTGCCCAGCATCGCCGGTTCCGCCTTCCCGGGCGTGCTGGCCATGGGCGGCGCCATCTTCGTGCTGTTCGTGCTGCCCTGGCTGGACCGTACGCCGGTACGTTCCATCCGCTATCGCGGCCTGGGCTTCAAGGTGGGTGTGGTGGTGTTCGCGGTCAGCTTCATCGTCCTGGGTTACCTGGGCCTGATGCCCGCCACCGGCGGCTTCAAATTGGCCGCGCAGATTCTCACCATCGTGTATTTCGGATTCTTTGCCTTCCTTTGGGCCTACACGGCCTTCGGCTGGGAGAAGACCAAACCGGTGCCGGAAAGGGTGACGCACTAATGAAGAAAATCCTGTTCGCACTGCTGCTGGGTCTGGCGCCGACCCTGGCCTTGGGGGCCGGTTCCGCCGTCAAGCTGATGGACGCGGAAACCGACCCCTTCGACACCGCCTCCCAGCAGCGTGGCGCCAAGCTGTACGTCAGCTACTGCCTGGCCTGCCACGAGATGAAATATCAGCGTTGGAACCGCCTGGCGGCGGATCTGCAGCTGGACGAAGCCCTGGTGGAGCAATACCTGATCTTCGGTGAGCAGCAGATCCACGACACCATGACCAATGCCATGCTGCCGGACGTGGCGGAGGGCTGGTTCGGGGTGGCACCGCCGGATCTATCGCTGTCGGTGCGCCTGCGCGGCGCCGATTGGGTCTACACTTATCTGAACAGCTTCTACGCCGATGAGTCGAAGATGTTCGGGGTGAACAACCTGGTGTTTCCCGACGTGGGCATGCCTCACGTGCTCGCCGGCCTGCAGGGTCTGCCCCGGCCGGTGTACGAGGATGGTGGGGAAGCGCTGAAGGTCAGTGGTATTCGCGTGCCCGAGCAGGGCGGCGTGATGAGCCCCGAGGAATACCGCGAGGCTACCCGGGATCTGGTGAACTTCATGGCCTACGCCGCGGAGCCCGTCAAGGCGCAACGCATCGTGCTGGGTGTGAAGGTCTTGATCTTCTTGTTCATTTTCCTCGTCATTGCGTATTTCCTGAAGAAGGAATACTGGAAGGACGTTCATTGATTTCCCCAACTTTGGGGCGCCAGTGGGCGCCCCTGCAGGAGCACAGGCATGGCCGCCGTCAGTAAGCGTTCGATCATGACGCTGTATTCCGGGCCCACCTGCCCGTTCAGTCACCGCGTGCGTTTCGTGCTGGCGGAGAAGGGCATCGCGGTGGAGATCCAGTCGGTGGAGGGCGATCAGCAGCCCGAAGATCTGGTGGATCTCAACCCCTATGGCAGCGTACCTACGCTGGTGGACCGGGATCTGGCTCTCTACGACACCAAGATCATCTGCGAGTACCTGGATGAGCGCTTTCCGCATCCGCCGTTGATGCCGGTGGACCCGGTGTCCCGGGCCAAGGCGCGGCTGGTGCTCTACCGGATCGAGGCGGACTGGTACGGTCCGCTGGCGCGCATCATTGCCGGTACCAAGGCCGATCAGGCGCGCAAGGAGCTGCGCGAAAGCCTGACGGCGGCCGCGGATCTGTTCGCCGCCCAAACCTGGTTCCTCAATGAGGAGCTGAGCGTGATGGACTGCGCGGTGGGTCCGCTGCTGTGGCGCCTGCCGTTCTACGGTGTGGAGCTGCCCGAGCAGGCCAAGGCCGTGAACGCCTACGCCGAGCGGCTGTTTGCCCTGGAGTCCTTCCAGAACAGCCTGAGCGAGCAGGAACGGAACATGCGGCCTTGAAGGAGGCGCAGTTCGTCACAGTCTTCGAAGCGGGAGCCGCATGACGTCCAGTCGTCCCTACTTGATCCGCGCGCTCTACGAATGGATCGTGGACAACGGTCTGACGCCCTACCTGTTGGTGGATGCCAGCGGCGAGCACGATATGGACGCGCCGCTGGATTACGCCGACGCCGGCAAGCTGGTGTTGAATATCGCCCCCCGCGCGGTGCGCGCCCTGAACGTGAGCAATGAAGACGTACGTTTCAGTGCTCGTTTCGGCGGCGTGGCCCAGGATGTGCGGGTGCCGGTGCCGGCGGTGATGGCGATCTACGCTCGGGAAAACGGTCAGGGCATGATGTTCGCCGATCGTGGCGATGGCGGCAGCGACCCCCAGGGTCCGGGGGGGGGTGGCGAGGGCCCCAGCGGCGGAGGTCGCCCCAAGCTGCGGGTCGTCAAATAGCCCGGTCTGGGCGCCGTGTAAGGGCATTCACGGTCCCGGAGCCGCGGTGGCATCGGCAAGCCACCGCGGCTCCGGGATTCCGCTTCAGGTGCTACCCGGCCTGCTCGGTTTCCAGGTACTCGAAGAGCTTCACCACTCGCTGCACGCCGCCGACCTGGCGCACCACCTCGGCCACCTGATCCCCTTCCTCGCGCGTCAATAGCCCCATCAGGTACACCGTGCCGGCTTCCGTGACCACCTTCACGCGGCTGGGGTCGAATTTCGGCAGTTTCGACAGGCTCAGCAGGCGCGTCTTCACCCGCGCGGTGATCAGGCTGTCGCTGCGCCTCGCCATGAAGGAGCTGCGCCCGGCGATGCGCAATTCGTTGTACACCCGCTCCACGCGGGGGATGTCCGCCACCACGCGGCCCGCCTTGCTCTTGAGTTCCCGGTTGGGGACTTCACCGCTGATCAGCACATGCAGGTTGTAACTGGTGATGCTGATGTTCGCGCCATGCTGGCGTTGGTCTTCGAACAGGGCGGTCATTGCCTTGGCCTCGATGAGTTGGTCATCCAGGAAGGTGCCCATGGTGCGCCGGTCGTGGGCCGCGGCAGCCGTGGTGGCCGCGCCGCCCACGGCGACCGCGGCGCAGCCGCTCAGCAGCGCGCTCCCGAGCAGGGCGAGGCAGAGCAGGCCGGTCTTGCTTGCAAGGCTCATGGCGCTTACTCCGGATTGAACAGGTACTGGTCGATCAGATCACACAGGCAGTGGATTGCCAGCAGATGCACCTCCTGGATGCGGGCGGTGGACTGGGCCGGAACGCGGATTTCTACATCGCTCTCCCGCATCAAGGGGCCTATGGCGCCGCCGTCCCGGCCGGTCAGTGCCACCACGTGCACGCCGCGCTCATGCGCGGCCTCGATGGCGGCGCAGACATTGGGTGAATTACCGCTGGTGCTGATGGCCAGCAATACATCGCCCTGTTGGCCCAGGGCGCGGACCTGTTTGGCGAAGATGTCCTTATAGGCGTAATCGTTGGCGATGGAGGTCAGCGTGGAACTGTCCGTGGTCAGGGCCACGGCGGGCAGGCCGGGGCGCTCCATCTCGAAGCGGTTCAGCAGTTCGGAGGAGAAATGCTGGGCGTCTGCCGCCGAACCGCCATTGCCGCAGCTCAGTATCTTGCCGTCCTGCTGCAGGGTGCGGGCCATGCGCTGACCGGCGCGGACGATGGCCGGGGTGATCTGGTCCATGGCCATCTGCTTGGTGCGGATGCTCTCGTGGAAATGCTGAACAACGCGATCGTGGGGCTCCATGGCTCCTTCCTTATTACGTCGAGGGATGCTGGCAGTATTGTACGGTGCCCGTGGGGCGGGTGATACCGCTTAAGGGGGCACTGATCCATTCCCTTGGACCGCTGTCGCCGTCAGGCGTTCCGTGCCAGGCCAGTGCCCACCTGGAACGGCCATGGCCCCTTCGGCGCGCGTCCTGGCGGGGCGCGCCGGATGGTCCGAGGACCGACGGCATTGATCGTGTTTCTTCAGGTATCGTTCAGGCTGAAGGCCTGGGGTATCCAGTCCAGCGCGCCGGCACCGTTGATAGATACCACATCGAAGCGGCAGGGCAGGTCCAGGCGGCGGTTTTGCAGGTAATGGGCGGCGGCGCGGGCGAGCTTGCGTCGCTTGCGTAGATCCACGCTGTCGGCGCCGCTGCCATAGCGGGCGTGAGCTCGGCAGCGCACTTCCACGAAGACCAGCACCGCGCCATCACGCATGATCAGGTCCAGCTCGCCCATGCGGCAGCGGTAATTGCGCTCAATCAGGTGCAGGCCCTGCCCGCTCAGGTGTTGCTCGGCCTGGCTCTCGGCTCTCTGGCCCTTCCATAGGCGCAGTCGGCTCATTCGGCATCCCTCCGAAGTAGCGTTGGTTATCGGCAAGGGGGCGCAGTTCCCCCCGGCGCATCAGCGCGGGCAACAGGCGGCGGCTGATGCGTCCGTCGGCCCCCAGGCTGAGCTGCCCGCTACGGCCCTCGATCAGATCCTCCGGGCGCATCAGGCCCAGGTAGGGGAGCAGCTGATAGGCATCTATGCCCATGGCGAAAAGCCGCGGCTGGGCGCTGACCATATCCGGCCAGATTCGGCGCAGGGCCGCGCGGTCCAGCTGCTGGTCATCGGCCAGGTCTTCATGCAGCACCCAGGGGGTTTCCATGAGGAGTACGCCGTTGAGGTCCTTGTCGGCGTCCGGGTCGGCGTCGCCGCTATAGAGGTGGCTGCTCCCCACGGTGGGTAGGCTCGTGGCGTGATGATAGCGCAGCTGCGGGCGAAGTAGCCGGCCCTGGCGTGGGAAGCCGGCGATGAAGAGCATGTCCGCATCCTGGCGGCGGCGCGGCTGATGCTGGATGGCCAGGCGCAGGGTGCTGCGCAGGCGGCGATAGCGCGCCGCGCTGCTGTCCAGGTTGAGTAGCGGCACGATGTCGGCGGAGAAATCGTTGGCGCCCGGCTCGTACCAGGCGGATTCCAGGACGCGGCCGCCGCGCGCTTCGAAGGCCTGGTGGAAAGCCTTGGTCAAGCGCTCGCCCCAGAGGTTCTGCGGTACCAGCGTGAGCGCTGTGCGCCAGCCCTGGTTGATGGCGTAATGAGCAGCGGCTCGGGCATCGTCTTCCGGGGCCAGGCCGAATTGGTACAGCCCGGAGGGGGCGGCCAGCGGGTTTTCCAGGGTGTTCAGCCCCAGGGTGGGGACCGGCATGTCGTTGCGGGTAGCCAGCACCGCCAGCGATTCCTTGGTCAGCGGGCCGAGTATGAACTGGGCGCCTTCGTCCAGCGCTTGCTGGTAGGCATTCAGGGCGCGGGCCGGGTCCGCCTCGGTGTCGTGAAAGCGCAGTTCCGGGCGGGGCTCGGGGCCGGCATACCAGGCCGCCATCAGCCCATCGCGCACCGCTTGCCCCGCCACGGCGAGCGGACCACTCAGCGGCAGCAACACTGCGATGCGCTCAGGGGGGCGCATGCGCTGCTCGTAGCGCAGCAACAAAGCCTCCACCAGGGATTGGCCGCTCGCGTGGTCCGGGTAGCGTTCCTGCCAGGCGTTCAGCTCCTCGCGCAGTCGCGCACCGTCCAATCGGTGGCTGCGGCTTAGCCAGGCCAGTTCCAGCCAGGCGCCGAAGCTGTCGGGCGGCGGCGGCATGCGCTGGCGCAGCGCTTCCATGGGGATCTCGTTGAGCGCTTGCCACAGGCGTGCCCGGTTGTCCTCGCGGGCATCGCCGGGAGGTAGCAGGGCATCCAGTTCATCGCGCAGGCGCGCCGCCTCCAGTGGTTGGCCGATGGCGCGCCAAGCCTGGGCGCGGGCATCCAGCCACTGAGCCTCCCGGCCGGCGGGAGCCTGGGCCAGATCCTCCAGCAGGCGCCAGGCGGATTCGGCGCGATCGTCGGCCAGACGCAGGCGGGCGAGCAGCAACTGCCGCCTTTGCTGTTGCGCGGGGTCCAGGGTGTCGGCGTCAAGCAGATCGAACAGGTCCCGGGCGCGTTCGGTGACGTCCGCGTCCATCCACAGTTCCGCCGCGCGCAGGCGCCAGATGGTGCGCTGGGGTTCCCCGGCCTGCTCGGCGGCTTGCTGGTAAAGTGCCGCGGCCTGGCCGGGGAGTTCGGCCGCCAGGGCCTGCTCGGCCAGGGCCGCCTGCTCGGCGCCGGGGCGTTCAGCGGTCTGGTGGGGCTGGGTGGCGCAGCTTTGCAGCAGGGCCAGGCAGAGCCCCAGCAGGAGAAGACGTAGGCAGTTCATGCGTGCTTTCATGGGGTTTGGGTGGCCGCCGAATGTGGCTCTACTATAGCGCGGGGCGTGGTCCATGGTGGCTGCGAGTATCCGTACACGAGGTGAAAGGTGTCAAACACGGCCGGGACTTTATATGTGGTGGCGACACCCATCGGCAATCTGGAGGACATCAGCGCGCGGGCCCTGCGGGTGCTGGCGGAGGTGGACCTGATCGCCGCGGAGGACACGCGGCATTCCGGCCGGCTGCTGTCGCATTATGGTATCGATACGCCGCTGTCCAGTCTGCACGAACACAATGAGCCGGCCAAGGTGCCGGGTTTGCTGCGGCGACTGCAGGCGGGGGAGCGACTTGCGCTGATCAGTGATGCGGGCACGCCCCTGGTCAGCGACCCCGGTTATCGCCTGGTGAGCGCCGCTCGCGATGCTGGGCTTGCGGTGACGCCCGTGCCCGGCGCCAGCAGTATCACCGCGGCGCTTTCCGTGGCGGGCCTGCCTACCGATCGCTTCTGTTTCGAGGGCTTTTTGCCGCCCAAGGCCGCCGCGCGGCAGCGGCGTCTGCAGGCACTGGTTCAGGAACCGCGCAGTCTGGTCTTTCTGGAATCCAGCCACCGTATTCAAGGTGCGCTGGATGATCTGCTGGCGGTGTTCGGCGCCGAGCGTCCAGCGGCGCTGGCCCGGGAGCTCACCAAGTTCTACGAGACAGTGCGCCGGGCGCCACTGGGGGAGTTGCGCGACTGGCTGCTTGCCGAGCCCGAGCAGCGCAAGGGGGAGTTCGTGCTGATCGTGCAGGGCGCGCCGGAGGCCGAGCGCCAGGCGGATGAAGAGGAGGCGCGTCGAGTGATGGCGTTGCTGCTGCCCTTGCTGCCGGTGAAAAAGGCCGCCCAGGCCGCCGCGGGCATTACGGGGCTGGCGCGGAACCGGCTCTACGAGCTGGGGCTGGAGTTGCAGCGCGAACAGGGTTGATCCCGGCGTGCCGTCCTCCGCCGGTCTCTTCCCGCCGGCTCTGCGGGGGGGCGGCATTGGCCGCGAACCGTATTCGAGTAGCAGGATGCGCGTGAGAATCACGGCCAAGGCCGCTCCCACATTGTCTTATCGGTGCTACACTGCGCCGCTTGGGAGTCGGCCGGACAGTCGCTGTGCCTTAGGGCATGGAGGAAAGTCCGGGCTCCATAGGGCAGGGTGCCAGGTAACGCCTGGGGGGCGCGAGCCTACGGAAAGTGCCACAGAGAACATACCGCCGATGGCCCGGTTCGCCGGTGCACAGGTAAGGGTGAAAAGGTGCGGTAAGAGCGCACCGCGCGGGTGGTAACATGCCGCGGCACGGTAAACCCCACCCGGAGCAAGACCAAATAGGGGAGCAATGGTGTGGCCCGCACTGCTCCCGGGTAGGTCGCTTGAGGCGAGTGGTGACGCTCGTCCCAGAGGAATGACTGTCCTCGACAGAACCCGGCTTACAGGCCGGCTCCCACCCTATTCTTCCACCCGGCGCCATCCGGCGGCGGGGAAAACTCCATCGTTTATTAGCTATGTCCGCTAAGCGGATGATTTGCCGCGCGAAACTTCCCGCGCGGCTTTTCCCACTTCTGTCTCCTCATCCCGACACCTCTGTAAGTGCTTGTTGTAGCAAGGGGAATTCCTCTGTTGGTCGGCTTGACAAGACCCGGGCGTGGCGACCATAGTGTCGCGAAGTGGGGCGAGGTGGATAAAAATGGATAATCAGGTCGCCTGGGGGGTCTAGCGTGTTTCGCGGGGTCACCCATCTCAATCTGGACGCAAAAGGGCGCATGGCGTTCCCGGCCAAGTATCGGGAGCGCCTGCAGTCGTATTGCGACGGCGAGCTGGTGGTGACCATTCATCTGCCCCGTGGAAAGGAGCAGCGCGACCGTGCCCTGGTGATCTATCCCTTGCCCGAATGGCAGGGGCTGGAGCGCCAGCTGCAAGGAATGCCGGCCATGGACCACAAGGGCCAGGCGATCCGCAAGTTGCTCATGGGTTATGCCAACGAGTGCCAGGTCGATGGCGCCGGGCGCATCCTGCTGTCTTCGCCGCTGCGCGAATTCGCCCAGCTGGATAAAAAGCTGGTGCTGGTCGGCCAGGGTGATCGGCTGGAGCTGTGGAGCGAATCCATCTGGCAGTCCTGCACCGAGGACTGGCTGGCGGTGTTGGCTGACGGCGAACCGCTGTCCGAAGCCGTGGCGTCACTCACGCTCTGATGATGAACGCGCCCAACGCCCATAAGCCGGTCCTGCTGGAAGAGTCCATCGAGGCGCTGGCGATCAAGCCTGACGGGCTGTATGTGGATGGCACCTTCGGCCGCGGCGGGCATGCCGAACGCATTCTCGCCGAACTGAACGAGCGCGGCCGGCTGTGGTTGGTGGACAAGGACGAGGCGGCGCTGGCGCGGGCGCGGGAGCGATACGGGAACGATCCCCGCTGCCGAATCTATCACGGCTCCTTCGGCGAGCTGCCCGTCTGGGCCGCCGAGGCCGGGGTCTGCGGACGAATCGACGGCATCCTGCTGGATCTGGGCGTATCGTCGCCGCAGCTGGATGACCCGGAGCGGGGTTTCAGCTTCCTGCGTGATGGGCCGCTGGACATGCGCATGGATCGCAGCCGCGGCCTGGGCGCGGCGGACTGGGTGGCAGCGGCGGATGAGCGGGAGATCGTGCGGGTGTTGCGGGACTACGGGGAAGAGCGTTTCGCGCGCCGCATCGCCCGGGCCCTGGTGGAGGCTCGGGAGGCGGGACAGGCGCCCCGGCGCACCTCCGAGCTCGCGAACCTGATCGCCGCCGCGGTGCCCACCCGGGAGCGGCACAAGAACCCGGCGACCCGCAGTTTTCAGGCGATACGCATCGAAGTGAACAATGAACTCGAAGACCTGCGCGTGCTGCTTGCCGCGACCCCCGAGTTGCTGGGGCCGGGTGGGCGGCTGGCGGTGATCAGTTTTCACTCGCTGGAGGATCGCATCGTCAAGCGGTTCATGCGGGGGCAGTCCAGCGTTGGTCATTTGCCGCCGGGCGTGCCGGTGGTGCCCGACGAACTCAAGCCGAAGTTCCGGCTGGCGGGCAAGGCGCGACGGGCCGGTGAAGCCGAGTTGCAAGGCAATCCCCGGGCGCGCAGCGCCGTGTTGCGGGTGGCCGAGCGGCTGGCATGAGCCCCGCGCGACTGGCTTGGTTGTGCCTGGCGGCGGCGGTGCTGCTCAGTGCCCTGGCCGTGGTGCAGGTGCGCCATGAGAGTCGCCAGCAATTCGTTGCGCTGCAAGCGCTCGGCGCCGAGCGCGACCGGCTGAATGTGGACTGGGGACGGCTGCAGTTGGAGCAAGGGGCCTGGGCGACCCATGGGCGCGTGGAGCGACTGGCCCGGGAGAAGCTGGATATGCGGATGCTGCGTCAGGACGACGTGGTGATCATCCGCCAGCCACGACAATAAACGGCTAAGGGTGTTCCTTGAGCAAGCGCGAAGCACACAACATACAGCAAACACCGGCGTGGCGTCCCGCGCTGGTGCTGGCGCTGTTCGTGCTGGCGTTGGCGGTGTTGCTGTGGCGCGCGCTGGATCTGCAGGTGCTGCGCCAGGACTTCCTGCAGGGGCAGGGTGATGCCCGTCACCTGCGGGTCATGGAGATCGCAGCGCATCGCGGAGTGATCTCCGATCGCAACGGCGAAGCGCTGGCCATCAGCTCCCCGGTGCAATCGGTCTGGGCGCATCCGGGGCGGCTGTTGGAGCAGTCCGCGCGCCTGCCGGAGCTGGCCCGGGTGCTGGGCCGGGATGCCGGCCGCCTGCGGGCCTACCTGCAGCGCCGCGCCGGGCGGGAATTCGTCTATCTTGAGCGCCACGTCAGCCCGGACCTCGCCGAGGACGTCATGGGGCTCGCCGTGCCGGGCGTCTACCTGCAGCGGGAATATCGCCGCTTTTATCCCGCCGGCGAGGTGACCGGCCAGTTGCTGGGCTTCACCAATGTGGATGACCAGGGCCAGGAAGGGGTGGAGCTCGCCTTCGACGACTGGCTGACCGGCACCGTGGGCGCCAAGCGGGTGATGCGGGACCGCCACGGCCGCGCGATCAAGGACGTGGAGCGTTTGCGCGAGGCCCGGCCGGGCAAGCCCCTGGTGCTGAGCATCGACCGGCGCTTGCAGTACCTGGCCTACCGTGAGCTCAAGGCCGCCTACCAGCAGCACAAGGCCCGCTCGGCCTCGCTGGTGCTGCTGGATGTGAGTACCAATGAAGTGCTCGCCATGGTCAACCAGCCGGCCTTCAATCCCAACGATCGCAGCGCGATCCGCCCCGGGCACTACCGCAACCGGGCCGTGACCGACGTCTTCGAGCCGGGTTCCACCATCAAGCCCTTCACCGTGGCGGCGGCGCTGGAGAGCGGCGAGTATCAACTGGACAGCGTGGTCCACACCAGCCCGGGTGTGGTACGGGTCGGTGGGCATCCAATCCGCGACCCGCGTGATTACGGCACCATCGATCTGGCCACGGTGCTGCACAAGTCCAGCACTGTCGGGGCGGCCAAGCTCGCCCTGGAATTGCCGCCGGATGCGCTTTGGGGGCTGTTGGCCCGCAGCGGTTTCGGCATGGGCACCGGCGCCGGTTTTCCCGGCGAAAGCGGTGGTCACCTGGCGAGCCGCCCGCCCCGCCGACCCATCGAACGTGCGACCCTGGCCTATGGTTATGGCCTGTCCGCCACCCCGTTGCAATTGGCCCAGGCCTATTCGGTACTGGCCGCCGACGGGGCGCTGCGCCCGGTGTCGTTCCTGCGCAGCCGCGAGCCTGCTCCCGCCAAACAGGTGTTGTCCCCGGAACTCGCCCGGGCCGTGCGCCAGATGATGGAAGGCGTAGTGGCCAACGGTGGCACCGGGCGGCGGGCGGCGGTGCCCGGTTACCGCATTGCCGGCAAGACCGGCACCTCCAAGAAATCGGTGGCGGGCGGTTATGCCGACGACCGCTACGTGGCGCTGTTCGCGGGGATGGCGCCGGCGAGCAAGCCGCGCCTGGTCTGTGTTGTGGTGATCGACGAGCCCCGCGACGGCAAGTTCTACGGCGGCCTGGTGGCAGCGCCCGTGTTCAGCAAGGTGATGGGCGGCGCACTGCGCCTGCTCAATGTGCCGCCGGACGATCTGCCCGCGGGCAGCGAGCTCTATGCGGTGGCGGGAGGCGTGTCCCCATGATCGCCGCCAGCCTGTATCCGCCCGGGCGGCCTCTGTCGCTGCTGCTCGCCTCCCTGGCCGCGGTGCCCGCCGAGCAGGACCGGCTGGTGACGGGCATGACCGTGGACAGCCGCGCCGTGGAGCGCGGTGATCTGTTTCTGGCCCTGGCCGGCACCCAGCGCCATGGGCTGGCCCATGTGGCCGATGCCGTGGAGCGGGGCGCCGCGGCCATCGTCTACGAGCCGCTGGACGAGCCGACGCTGGAATCGGCCCTGGCCTACTGCCGGCGTCATCGCATTGCCTGCCTGGCAGTGCCGGAGTTGAGCCGCCGCGCCGGCCTGCTGGCTGCCCGCTTCTACGATGAGCCCAGTCGGGAGCTAGCCGTGGTGGGCGTCACCGGCACCGACGGCAAGACCTCCGTGAGCCAGTTTCTGGCCCAGGCGCTGAGCGAGCCGGCCCACCCCTGCGGGGTGATTGGCACTCTGGGCTACGGCGTGCACGGCCAGCTGCGCCCGGCGAGCCACACCACGCCCGATGCCGTGCGCATACAGGCGCTGCTCGCCGAGGCCCGCGACCAGGGGGCTCGCCATGCCGCCATGGAGGTCTCTTCCCACGCGCTGGACCAGGCGCGAGCCAACGGTGTGCGCTTCGCCTGCGCGGTGCTGACCAACCTGGGTCGAGATCACCTGGACTATCACACGGACATGGCCGCCTATGCCGCGGCCAAGGCGAAGCTGTTCCGCAGCGAAAGCCTGCGCCATGCGGTACTCAACGCCGACGATGCCTTCGGCCGTCAGCTGTGCGAGGAGCTCGCCGGTCGCGTGCCCTTCACGGCCTACAGTCTGCGCGAGGATGCCCCGGTGGCGCTGCGCGCGTTACGCCTGCATTGCCGCCCGGAGGGGCTGGATCTGCGCGTCGATCTGCAGGGCGAGCAGGCCTCCCTGCGGGTGCCGCTGCTGGGGCGGTTCAACGCCGCCAACGTGCTGGCGGTGCTCGGCGCCCTGCATGCCCTGGGCATGCCGCTCCCCGAGGCCGTGGAGCGGCTGCGGCGGTTGCAGCCTGTGCCCGGGCGCATGGAACGGTTCGGTGGCGGGGGTTCGCCCTCGGTGGTGGTGGATTACGCCCATACGCCCGGCGCGCTGAGCGCCGCCCTGCAGGCCATGCGCGAGCATGTACAGGGCCGCTTGTGGCTGGTGTTCGGCTGCGGCGGGGATCGGGATGCGGGCAAGCGCCCGCTGATGGGTGCGGCTGCCGATGCCGGTGCCGACGCGGTGGTGCTCACCGACGATAACCCGCGCCAGGAGGACGGCGACGCTATTATCCGCGGGATTCTCGACGGTTTCTGCCGTCAGAAGCCCGTGGTGATCCGCAACCGCAAGGCAGCGATTCGTTGGGCCGTATCCCGGGCCGCGCCCGATGACGTGGTGCTGGTGGCGGGCAAGGGTCATGAGAGCTGGCAGTTGAGCGCCGGCCGGCGGCTCGCCCACAGCGATCGTGATCTGGCCCGCAAGCTGGTGGGGAGGGCGCTGCCATGAAGCCCCTGGGCTTGAACGAACTGGCGCGGGTGCTGGGCGGCAAGGCGCGGGGCGAGGCCGATCCCACGCTCACCCAGGTGGCCATCGACGGCCGGCGGGTGGAAGCCGGCGGCTTGTACGTGGCGATCCGCGGCGAGCGCTTCGACGGACATGATTTCATTGCCCAGGCGGCGGCCTCCGGCGCCGCCGCGGCCCTGGTGGAGCGGGACGGTGATTGGCCGTTGCCGGTGTGCCGGGTGGCGGACTGTCGTCGCGCCCTGGGCGCGCTGGGCCGGCACAATCGCCGCGCCGTGCCGGCACGGGTGGCGGCCATCACCGGCAGCAACGGCAAGACCACCGTCAAGGAAATGCTCGCCACCATCCTGCGCCGCGCCGGCGAGACCCTGGCGACCCAGGGCAATCTCAACAACGAGCTGGGCGTGCCGCTGACCCTGCTCCGCCTGGACGAGCGCCAGGATTACGCGGTCATCGAGATGGGCGCCAGCGCCGGCGGCGATATTGCTTATCTGTGCGCGCTGGCCGAGCCGGAGGTAGGCCTGGTGACCAACGCCGGGCCGGCGCACCTGGAAGGCTTCGGTGATCTGGACGGAGTGGCTCGGGGCAAGGGCGAAATGTTCGCCGGTATCGCCCCGAGCGGCACTGCGGTGATCAACGCCGACGACCCGTACGCGCCCCTGTGGCGGGAGCTCGCCGGTTCGCGCCGAGTGCTGGATTTTGGCCTGGAGCAGCCGGATGCCGCGGTGCGTGCCGAGCACGATGGGCAGGGCTGGCTGCTGCACACCCCGTGTGGTTCGGCGCGCCTGCCCCAGGTGCTGCCGGGCCGACACAACGTGCTGAACGCGCTGGCCGCCGGCGCCGCGGCCTTGGCGCTAGGCGTGTCGCTGCCGGACATCGTCCAGGGGCTGGCCGCGCTCCAACCCACCCCGGGTCGCTTGCACTGGCGTGTCGGGCGGGGTGGCGCGCGCCTGCTCGATGACAGCTACAACGCCAACCCCGTTTCCCTGCGCGCGGGGCTTGAAGTGTTGGCGGAGCAGCCGGGTGAGCGCTGGCTGGTGCTGGGCGACATGGCCGAGCTGGGCCCCGGCGCGGATGCGGTGCACGCCGAGGCGGGCCGTTTGGCGCGGCAATTGGGCGTGCAGCGCTTGTTCAGTTGCGGGCCGCGTTCGGCCCTTGCCGCCGAGAGTTTCGGCGCCGGGGCGCAGGCTTTCACTGACTGGCAGCAGGCCGCCGTGGCGCTGGCGCCGCAACTGAACGAGGGTGTGTGCGTGCTGATCAAGGGTTCCCGCAGTGCGGGTCTGGATGGACTGGTGGGTGCGCTGGCGCAGCCCGAGGCAGAGGAGGTCTAGGGGCGGTGCTGCTGTATCTCGCCAATTGGTTGGAAGGTTTCTACAGCGCCTTTGGGGTGTTCCAGTACCTGACGCTGCGCTCCATCCTGGGCGCGCTCACCGCGCTCACCATCGCGCTGCTGGTCGGCCCGGGCGTCATTCGCCGTCTGGTGGAGCTGAAGATCGGCCAGTACGTGCGCGACGATGGCCCGGAAAGCCATCTGAGCAAGGCCGGCACGCCCACCATGGGGGGGGCTCTGATTTTGCTGTCCATCGCCGCGGCCACACTGCTCTGGTCCGATCTGAGCAACCGGTACGTATGGGTGGTGCTGGTGGTGACCCTGGGTTTCGGCCTGGTGGGGGGCGTGGATGATTACCTCAAGCTGACCGGCCGCAACAGCAAGGGCTTGTCCGCCCGGGCCAAGTACTTCTGGCAATCCGTGCTGGGACTGGGGGTGGCGTTCTACCTCTTCCAAAGCGCCCAGACGCCGGTGGAGACCACCCTGATCGTGCCCCTGTTCAAGGAAGTGGCGCTGCCGCTGGGCTGGCTGTTCATTCCGCTGACTTACCTGGTGATCGTCGGTAGCTCCAACGCGGTGAACCTCACCGACGGGCTGGACGGTCTGGCGATCATGCCTACGGTGCTGGTGGCCGGCGCCCTGGCGGTGTTCGCCTACGCCACCGGCAACACGGTGTTCGCCACCTATCTGCAGATTCCCTATGTGGCGGGGGTGGGCGAGATCGTCGTCTTCTGCGGCGCGCTGGTGGGCGCGGGGCTCGGCTTTCTGTGGTTCAACACCTACCCGGCCCAGGTGTTCATGGGCGATGTGGGAGCGCTGGCCCTGGGAGCGGCGCTGGGCATCATCGCCGTGCTGGTGCGCCAGGAGCTGGTGCTGCTGATCATGGGTGGGGTTTTCGTCATGGAGACCGTCTCGGTGATCCTCCAGGTGGCCTCCTACAAGCTCACCGGGCGGCGGATCTTCCGCATGGCGCCGCTGCATCATCACTTTGAATTGAAAGGCTGGCCCGAACCCCGGGTCATCGTCCGCTTCTGGATCATCACGGTGATCCTGGTGCTGGCCGGGCTGGCCACGATGAAGATTCGCTGAGCAGGCATCGATGAACGCACAGGCCACACAACAGCCCTATACCGCAGTGGTCGGCCTCGGTCAGACCGGGCTGGCCTGCGCGCGTTTTCTGTGCGCGCGGGGCGTGGCGGTGCGCGTGACCGATTCCCGCGAGCAGCCCCCCGGGCTGGACGCGCTGCGCCGGGAGCTCCCCGCGGTGCCGGTCAGCCTGGGGGCGCTGGATGGCGCCCTGCTGTGTGGTGCCGAGCAGGTGGTGCTCAGCCCCGGCGTGGACCCGGCGGAGCCCGCCGTGCAAATGGCCCGGGAGCGGGGCGTGCCGGTGATCGGCGAGATCGAGTTGTTCGCCCGCCATGCCCGCGCGCCGGTGATCGCCATCACCGGGTCCAACGGCAAGAGCACCGTGACCAGCCTGGTGGGCGAGATGGCTCAGGCCGCCGGCGTGGATGTGGCCGTGGGCGGCAATCTGGGCACCAACGCATTGGCGCTGATTCGCGAACCGGAGGCCGAGCTCTACGTGCTGGAGCTCTCCAGCTTCCAGTTGGAGACCACGGACACCCTGGCGCCGGTGGCCGCGGCCGTGCTCAATCTGAGCGCCGACCACCTGGATCGCTACAGCGGTATGGCCGAGTACGCCGCCGCCAAGGAGCGCATTTACCGCCACGCCCGATTGCTGGTGGTCAACCGGGATGATCCCGCCGTGCGTGCCATGGCGCGCAGCGGCCGGCGCGTGATGGGCTTCACACTGCATGAGCCGACCCGCGGCGATTACGGGCTGCGCGCGCACCAGGGCGGCCTTTGGCTGGCCCGGGGCGAGCAGCCGCTGCTCGATTGCACGCAGTTGAAGATCGCCGGACGGCATAACCAGGCCAATGCCCTGGCGGCCCTGGCCCTGGGCGAGGCGGCGGGCCTGCCCCTGCAGGCCATGCTCGGTGCGCTGCGGGCGTTCACCGGTCTGCCCCATCGCACCGAATGGGTGGGTGAGGGCGGCGGCGTGCGCTGGTACAACGATTCCAAGGGCACCAACGTGGGTGCCACCCTGGCGGCGGTTCAGGGTCTGCCCGGCCCGCTGGTGCTGATCATGGGCGGCATCGACAAGGACGGCGACTTCTCGCCTCTGCGAGACCCCTTGGTGGAAAAGGCCCGGGGCGTGATCCTCATCGGCCGGGATGCGCCGCGGATCGAGCAGGCCCTGCGCGGTGCGGTGCGCATGCGGCGCGCGGGGGATATGGGCGAAGCGGTACGGCTCGCCGCCGAACTGGCCGAGCCGGGGGATGCGGTGCTGCTCTCGCCCGCCTGCGCGAGTTTCGACATGTATTCCGGTTTCGAGGCCCGGGGCGATGATTTTCGCCGCCGGGCGCGGGAGGTGCTGGCATGATCGCCGCCACCGAGAGCCGCCGGCGCAGCCTGCCGCTGTGGCCCAATCTGGATTATCGCTTGATGGGCGTATGCCTGACCCTGCTCGCCATCGGCGTGATCATGGTGGGTTCGGCGTCCATCTCCACCGCCGCGGACAATCTGGGCAATCCGCTGTATTTCATGGAGCGCCAGGCGGTCTATGCCGTGCTGGGGCTGGCCGGGGCGGCCGTGGCCCTGCGTATCCCCCTGGCGCACTGGCAGAGCGCAAGCGGACTGCTGCTGGTGCTGGCCTACATCCTGCTGTTGGCGGTACTGATACCCGGGGTCGGCAAGACGGTGAACGGCAGCACACGCTGGATTCCCCTGGGGGTGTTCAACCTGCAGGTTTCCGAGCCCGCGAAGCTGTTCGTGCTCATGTATCTGAGTGCTTGGCTGGTGCGGCGCCCCACCCAGTTGCGGCAACGCTGGATGGGCTTGCTGTTGCCGATGGCTGTGATGGGGCTTGCGGCTGTGCTGTTGTTGGCGGAGCCCGATTTCGGTGCCGCCGTGGTGTTGGCGGCCTCCGGCATGGCCATGCTGTTTCTGGCCGGCGCGCCGCTGCTGCGTTTTTTGCTGCTGATGGGTGGGCTGGTCGGCATCGGCACCCTGCTCATCGTCCTGGAGCCCTACCGCCTGGAACGCCTGAGCGGTTTCCTCAACCCCTGGGCGGACCCCTTCGACAGCGGCTTCCAGCTCACCCAGTCGCTGATTGCCATCGGTCGGGGCGAGTGGTTCGGCGTGGGGCTGGGGGGCAGCGTGCAGAAGCTGTTCTACCTGCCCGAGGCCCACACGGATTTCGTCTTCGCCGTGCTGGCCGAGGAATTCGGCCTGCTGGGGGTGTGCGTGATCATCGCGCTCTACGGTTGGCTGTTCTGGCGCGCCATGCGCATCGGCTCCCACAGCCTGCGCCAAGGTCGGCCCTTCGGCGCTTATCTCGCGTACGGCATCGGTATCTGGCTGGGGCTGCAGGCGCTGATCAACATGGGCGTGAACATGGGCCTGCTGCCCACCAAGGGGCTGACCCTGCCGCTGATGAGCTATGGCGGCAGCAGCCTGCTGGTGACCTGCGCGGCCCTGGCACTATTGCTGCGCTGCGATTACGAATCGCGTCTGGCGGGGCAATCGGCCCTGCGCGGCGGGAAGGTGCCGGCATGAGTGCCCCGGTGATGATCATGGCCGGCGGCACCGGCGGGCATGTGTTCCCGGGGTTGGCGGTGGCGCGGGAGCTTGCCCGCCGGGATGTGCCGATTGTTTGGCTGGGCACCCGGGCCGGGCTGGAGGCCGAGCAGGTGCCCGCGGCGGGCATTCCCTTGGAGCATGTGAGCGTGCGGGGCCTGAGAGGCAACGGGCTCAGGGGTTGGCTGCTGGCGCCCTGGATGTTGCTGCGCGCGGTGGGGCAGGCCCGCAGGGCCATCCGCCGTCACCGCCCGCGGGCGGTGCTGGGCATGGGTGGCTATGCCGCGGGGCCCGGCGCCATCGCCGCGTGGCTGAGCGGGGTGCCGCTGGTGATCCATGAGCAAAACGCGGTGCCGGGTCTCACCAACCGCTGGCTGGTGCGGCTGGCGAGGCGGGTGCTCACCGGTTTCGACGGTGTGCTGGCCGGCCCGAAGGCGCGTTTCGTGGGCAATCCGGTGCGGGAGGCGCTGATCGCTGCTCGGCAGGCCGACGCCACCGCGCCGAATGCGCCGCCGCACTTGTTGGTGCTCGGCGGCAGCCTGGGCGCGGAGGCCCTCAACCAGATAGTGCCCGCGGCGCTTGCGCTGATGGCACCCGAAGACCGCCCCCAAGTGCGCCACCAGGCGGGCAAGCGGACCCTGGGCATTGCCCGGGAAGCCTACGGTGTCGCGGGGGTGGAGGCCGAGGTCAGCGCGTTCATCGACGACATGGCGGCGGCCTACCGCTGGGCGGACCTGGTGATTTGCCGCGCGGGCGCACTCACGGTGGCGGAACTGGCGGTGATGGGCGTGCCGGCGCTGCTGGTGCCGCTGCCTCATGCGGTGGATGACCACCAGCGCGCCAATGCGCGTTATCTGGCGGATGCCGGAGCGGGGGAGCTGCTGTCGCAGCGCGAGCTGACCGCGCAGTTACTGTGCGAGCGGCTGGAGCATTATCTGCACGACGACAATACCCGGCATCTGGCCGAGATGGCCGAACGGGCCCGGGCGCTGGGGCGGCCGGACGCCGCCGCGGCCGTGGCGGATGCCTGCCTGGAGGTGGCGCGATGAGCGGCGCGATGGAGCGTGGATGGGATCATACCCGGCCCGGCGCAATGGGCCGAGTGCGCCGGGTGCATTTCGTGGGCATCGGCGGCGCCGGCATGAGCGGCATCGCCGAGGTGCTGCTGAACCTGGGGTATACAGTGACCGGCTCGGACCTGAAGGCCGGGCCGGTCACCCGCCGACTGGAGAGCCTGGGCGCGCGGGTCGCGCTGGGGCACAGCGGCGAAAACGTGCGTTACGCCGATGCGGTGGTCATTTCCAGCGCGGTGGGCGAGGACAATCCGGAAGTGCAGGCGGCGCGTGCGGCGCGGGTGCCCATCGTGCCCCGCGCCGAGATGCTCGCCGAACTGATGCGTTTTCGCTTCGGCATTGCCGTCGCCGGCACTCACGGCAAGACCACCACCACCAGTCTGGTGGCCAGTCTGCTGGCCGAGGGCGAGCTGGACCCGACCTTTGTCATCGGCGGGCGGCTCAACTCAGCCGCCAGCAACGCGCGCCTGGGCCAGGGCCGCTACCTGGTGGCCGAGGCCGACGAGAGCGATGCCTCCTTCCTGTTTCTGCAGCCGATGATGGCCGTGGTCACCAATGTGGACGCGGATCACCTGGACACCTACGGCGGTGATTTCGACCGCCTGCGGGGAACGTTCCTGGAGTTTCTGCACCATCTGCCCTTCTACGGCCTGGCCGTGATGTGCGGGGATGATCCGGTGATCCGCGAGATGCTGCCGGAAATCACCCGTCCGGTGCGCACCTACGGCTTCGACGAGGGGGCGGACCTGCGCGCGGTGGATCTGCGCCAGGACGGGCGCCGTACACACTTTCGTGTGCTCGGCAGCCAGGGCGAAGACTTCACCGTGGATCTGAACCTGCCTGGCCGGCACAACGTGCAGAACGCCCTGGCGGCAACCGCCATCGCCCTGGAGTTGGGCGTGGGGCAGGACGCGATCCAGCGCGGATTCACCGAATTCCAGGGCATAGGCCGGCGCTTCCAGAGTTATGGCGAAATTCCGGTACCCGGCGGCGGGCGGGCGCTGCTGGTGGATGATTACGGCCACCACCCCATCGAGATCGCCGCGGTACTGCAGGCCGTGCGCGGCGGCTGGCCGGAGCGGCGTCTGGTGGTGGCCTTCCAGCCCCATCGTTACAGCCGAACCCGGGACCTGTTCGAGGACTTCGCCCGGGTGCTGGCCGATGTGGACGCGCTGCTGCTCACCGAAGTCTTTGCCGCCGGCGAGCCCGCCGTGGTGGGCGCCGACGGCCGCGCCCTGGCCGGCGCGATTCGCGCCCGGGGCAAGGTCAATCCGGTGTTCGTGGAGAACGTGGATGAGTTGATCGACACCCTGCCGCCGCTGCTGCGTGATGGCGATATCGTCCTCACCCTGGGCGCCGGCAGCATCGGCACCGCGGGTGCTGCCCTGATCGAAAAGCTGGGCGGAGGCGAGCAATGATGGCGGCGCGGCGTCAGCAGGGGGAGCTATTGGAGCAGGTGCCGTTGCACCGCTACACCTCCTGGCGCGTGGGCGGCCCGGCCGAGCGCTTCTATCGCCCGGTGGATCTTGCCGATCTATGCGCCTTTCTCGCGGAGTTGCCCGCCGACGAGCCGCTGACCTGGCTGGGGCTGGGCAGCAATCTGCTGGTGCGGGACGGCGGTGTGCGCGGCACGGTGATCCACACCCAGGGCGGCTTGGATCGCATCGAAGCGATGGCTGGCCAACGCCTGCGAGTGGAGGCGGGCAGCGCCTGCGCCAAGGTGGCGAAGTTCGCCGCCCGGGAAGGCCTGGCCGGTGCCGCCTTCCTGGCCGGCATCCCCGGGACCTTCGGCGGAGCCCTGGCGATGAACGCCGGCGCCTTCGGCGGTGAAACCTGGGAGCGAGTCGAGGCGGTGCAGACCGTGGATCGGCACGGGGTGCTGCGCGAGCGGCCCAGATCGGATTTTCAGGTGGCCTACCGTGAGGTGTGCGGCCCGGAGGGCGAATGGTTCGTGGCGGGCATTCTGGCGCTGGATGCCGGCAGCCCGGCGCGCCTGGCCGAGGAAGGGCGCGCCCTGCTGGCGCGCCGTGGCGGCAGCCAGCCCATCGGCAAGCCGAGCTGCGGCTCGGTGTTTCGCAACCCGCCCGCCGACCACGCCGCCCGCCTGATCGAGGAGGCTGGTTTGAAGGGGTACCGCATCGGTGGCGCCCTGGTGTCCGAAAAGCACGCGAATTTCATTCTCAACGAGGAGGGCGCGAGTGCGGCGGATATCGAAGCGTTGATGGGGCACGTGCGCGATACGGTGCTCATCCGCTTCGGTGTGCGGCTCGAGCCCGAGGTGCGCATTGTGGGAGAACCTGCATGAGCGTGAAGCTGACCGACCCCGCCGTGCTGGGGCGTGTGGCCGTGCTGCTGGGCGGCTGGTCTGCGGAGCGGCCGGTGTCGCTCAAGAGCGGCGCGGCGGTGCTGGCCGCCTTGCAGCGCCGGGGCGTGGCCGCCGAGGCCGTGGACCCGGCGGAGCAGGGCCTGGAAGTGCTGCGCGATTTCGATCGTGCCTTCATTGCGCTGCACGGCCGGGGTGGTGAGGACGGCGTGATTCAGGGCGCGCTGGAGGCGCTGGGTATTCCCTACACCGGCAGCGGCGTGTTGGCGTCGGCCGTCGCCATGGACAAGCACCGCACCAAGCTGCTTTGGCTGGGTTGCGGAGATCTGCCCACGCCGGTGCACGCGCGCCTGGATGCCACGACGGATTGGGACGCGCTGGTGGCGCGCCTGGGTGTGCCACTCATGGTCAAGCCGGCGCGTGAGGGCTCCAGTATCGGCATGAGCAAGGTCATGGATGCGCCGGAGTTGTGCCGCGCCTGGCGGGAGGCGGCCCGTTTCGATGCCGAGGTGATCGCCGAGCGCTGGATCGAAGGCGGAGAGTACACCGTGGCGGTGCTCGATGGTGAGGCACTGCCGGTGATCCGCCTGGAGACACCGCGTAGCTTCTATGACTACGACGCCAAGTACTCGGCCAACGACACACAGTACCACTGCCCCTGCGGTCTGTCGGCGGCGGAGGAGCAGGCCATGCAAGCCTTGGCGCTGCGGGCCTTCGAGGCCGTCGGCGGCCAGGGCTGGGGTCGGGTGGATGTAATGCGTGAGGCCGACGGTCGGCTTTGGCTGCTGGAGGTCAACACCGTGCCGGGGATGACCGATCACTCCCTGGTGCCCATGGCAGCGCGTCAGGCGGGCATGGATTTCGACGAGCTGTGCTGGCGGATTCTCGCGGGCAGCCTGGAGAGGGCCGCGTGACCCGCGCCGAGCGCCAGCCGAGCGAGGCCGGCCCGCTGCTGCTCAGCCGGCTCCGCTGGGTATTGGCTGGCGCGCTGTTGGTACTGGTGCTGATCGGCGGGCGCGGCGCGTGGCACTGGTTGGGCTCCGATGAGCTCTTCCCGCTGCGCGGGGTCAGCCTGCAGGGCGAGCTGCGCCATGTGGACGAAGCGGCATTGCGGGAGGCCATGAGCGTGCACTTGGGACGCGGCATGCTGGGCTTGGACATGGATGCGATCCGCCGGGCGGTGGAAGCGCTCCCCTGGGTCGAGCGCGCCGCCGCGCGACGCCTCTGGCCCGGCACCCTCCTGCTGGAAGTGCGCGAACAGCAGGCGCTTGGACGTTGGGGTGAGGCCGCACTGGTCAGCGTCGAAGGTGAGCTGTTTCGCCCCGAGGCGGCCAGCGTCCCCGAGGGTCTGCCCGCGCTGCACGGGCCGGATGTCGAGGCCGCGCGCGTGGCGAGCCGGTACTTGGCACTGCGGGAGCGGTTTGATCAGGTCGGGTTGGCGTTGACGGGGCTCAGCCTGGACGCTCGTGATAGCTGGCGCCTGACCCTGGCGGACGGGGCCCGGTTGGAACTGGGCAGCGAGGAAACCGAACGGCGTGTGAGCCGTTTTCTGCGCGTCTGGCCAAGGCTGGATAGCGGTGAGCGGGGGTTGGCGCGGGTGGACCTGCGTTATCCCCACGGATTTGCGGTGGCCTGGGCGGAGCCCGGGCCGGACAAGAGAGTTGGGGGAAGCGAGTGATGTCCAGGAAAGACGAGCGCAACATGCTGGTGGGCCTTGATATCGGTACCTCCAAGGTGGTTGCCATCGTGGGCGAGGTGACCCCGGAGGGGGCACTGGAAGTGGTGGGTATCGGTTCCCACCCCTCCCGGGGCCTGAAGAAGGGCGTGGTGGTAAATATCGAATCCACCGTGCAGTCGATTCAACGGGCTGTGCGTGAGGCGGAGTTGATGGCCGATTGCCAGGTGCAATCCGTATTCGCCGGTATCGCCGGCAGCCATGTGCGCTCGCTCAACTCCCACGGCATCGTCGCCATCCGCGACAAGGAAGTGACCCAAAACGACGTGGAGCGGGTGATCGATGCCGCCCGCGCGGTGGCGATTCCGGCCGACCAGAAGATCCTGCACATCCTCCCCCAGGAGTTCGTGATCGATAACCAGGAGGGCATCCGCGAGCCGGTGGGCATGTCGGGTGTGCGTCTGGAGGCGAAGGTGCACATGGTTACCGGCGCGGTGAGCGCGGCGCAGAACATCATCAAGTGCGTGCGCCGCTGCGGGCTGGAAGTGGAAGACGTGGTACTGGAACAGCTCGCCTCCAGTCACGCGGTGCTCACCGACGATGAGAAGGAGCTCGGCGTGTGCTTGGTGGACATGGGCGGCGGCACCACGGATCTGGCCGTGTACACCGAAGGGGCGATCCGCCACAGCGCCGTGATCCCCATCGCCGGAGACCAGGTAACCAACGATATTGCGGTGGCGCTGCGCACCCCGACCCAGCACGCCGAAGAGATCAAGGTGAAGTACGCCTGCGCACTGGGCCAGTTGGCCAGCGCCGAGGAGACCATTGAGGTCCCCTCGGTGGGCGACCGTCCGCCCCGCCGCCTCTCCCGCCAGACCCTGGCCGAGGTGGTGGAGCCGCGCTACGAGGAGTTGTTGAAGCTGGTGCAGCAGGAACTGCGCCGCAGCGGCTTCGAGGACTTATGCGCCGCGGGCATCGTGCTCACCGGCGGCAGCGCGAAGATGGAAGGGGCGATCGACCTGGCGGAAGAGATCTTCCACATGCCCGTGCGCATGGGCCTTCCGCAACACGTGAGCGGCCTGTCCGATGTGGTGCGTAACCCGATATACGCCACTGGCGTGGGGCTGTTGCTGGTGGGCAGAAGCAATCAAGGAACCCACGAGCTGGACGGTGGCTCCCCGAAGAGCGGGGCTGCGCTGTGGGAGCGGATGAAGAGCTGGTTTCAGGGAAATTTTTAGTGCCGGCGCCCTTGGGCGGCCGGTGAAGGATCCGACGGAGAAGGAGGCATGTTGCCATGTTTGAATTGATGGACTCGTTCAGCCAGAACGCTGTAATCAAGGTGATCGGTGTCGGTGGGGGCGGCGGCAATGCCGTGGCCCACATGGTCGCCGCTGATGTGGAAGGTGTGGATTTCATCTGCGCCAACACCGATGCCCAGGCATTGCAGAACACTGCCGCGCGCACGGTTCTGCAGCTGGGTACCGGCATCACCAAGGGCCTGGGCGCCGGCGCCAACCCCGAGGTTGGTCGCAACGCCGCGATGGAAGATCGCGACCGCATCGCCGAGGTGCTGGAAGGGGCCGATATGGTCTTCATCACCGCCGGCATGGGGGGCGGTACCGGTACCGGCGCCGCACCGGTGGTTGCACAGATTGCCCGGGAAATGGGCATTCTCACCGTGGCGGTGGTGACCAAGCCTTTCCCCTTCGAGGGCGGCAAGCGCATGCGTGTGGCGGTGGAAGGTGCCGAGGAGTTGAGCAAGCACGTCGACTCCCTGATCACGATCCCCAACGAGAAATTGCTGGCGGTGCTGGGGCCGAAGCAGACTCTGCTGGATGCTTTCAAGTCCGCCAACGACGTACTGCTGGGCGCGGTGCGGGGCATCGCCGAGCTGATCACCCGGCCGGGCTTGATCAACGTCGACTTTGCCGACGTGCGCACGGTCATGTCCGAGATGGGTATGGCCGTGATGGGTAATGGCGCCGCCAGCGGTGAAGGCCGAGCCCGGGAAGCCGCCGAACGCGCCATCCAGTGTCCCTTGCTGGAAGATGTGAACCTGGCCGGCGCCAACGGCATTCTGGTCAACGTCACCGCGGGCATGGACTTGTCGATCGGCGAGTTCGACGAGGTGGGCAATGCTATCCGTGAGTTCGCCAACGAGGAGGCCACCGTGGTGGTGGGTACCGTGATCGATCCGGAACTGGAAGGCGAGCTGCGGGTGACCGTGGTAGCCACCGGTCTGGGGCGCGAGCGTGTTGCCGAGCCTGCCCCGGCCCAGGCGCCGGAGCTGAAAGCGGTGAAGACCGCCAGTGGCGAAGTGGACTACGGCAAACTCGACCGGCCTACCGTGATTCGCAAGAAAGCGGCCAACGGTTATCCCGAGCCTGCCCAGGGCGGTGACATGGACTACCTGGATATCCCGGCGTTCCTGCGCCGCCAAGCGGACTGATTTGCCTTTTCCGTCGGATGGCCTCGGGCCCGGTCTGCCGGGCCCGAGGCGACTATCAGCGCGTCGATGGAACTTGTGCTCTCGTTCACTTTCTAAGCCAACGACTGTATGCAAGCATGATTTATTGCAGTAATATTGCGCCGCAACGCGTCTGCTTGACCTGACGCAATATTTTTGATTGGAGCACGCCCAGACGATGATCCGCCAGCGCACACTAAAGAACAGCATCCGGGCCACCGGCGTGGGCCTGCACACGGGCGATAAGGTATACCTCACTCTGAGGCCGGCCCCGGTCGATACCGGGATCGTGTTCCGCCGGGTGGATCTGGATACGCCGGTGGAAATCCATGCCAACCCGGAGAATGTAGGCGACACCCGCCTGTCCACCTGCCTGGTGCAGGGTGATGTGCGTGTTTCCACCGTGGAGCATCTGCTCTCCGCCATGGCGGGTCTGGGCATCGATAACGCGTATGTGGATCTGAGCGCGCCGGAAGTGCCGATCATGGACGGCAGCGCCGGGCCCTTTGTTTTCTTGATTCGTTCTGCCGGGATCTGCGAGCAGGAAGCCGCCAAGCGTTTCATTCGCATCACTCGGCCGGTAGAGGTCCGCGAGGGCGACAAGTGGGTGCGCTTCGAGCCCTTTGACGGGTTCAAGGTCGGGTTCAGTATCGAGTTCGATCATCCGGTGTTCGCGAGCACTACGCAGACGGCCGAAATCGATTTTTCATCCACCTCCTTCGTCAAGGAGGTGAGTCGCGCGCGCACCTTCGGATTCATGCGTGACATCGAGTTTCTGCAAGAGCGCAAGCTGGCCCTGGGCGGAAGCCTGGACAACGCTATCGTCATCGATGACTTCCGCATCCTCAACGAGGATGGCCTGCGCTACCGTGACGAGTTCGTGAAGCACAAGATACTGGACGCCATCGGTGATCTGTATCTGTTGGGTCATAGCCTGATCGGCGCCTTCAAGGGGCACAAGTCCGGTCATGCGATGAACAACATGTTGCTGCGCCAGTTGCTGGCCCAGGCCGATGCCTGGGAAGAGGTGGCCTTCGAGCAGCCGGAGTCGGCTCCGATCCTGTTCGATCAGCCCCTGCCGGTCGCCTGAGTCTGGCCCAGTTCTGTGACAGCTTGTTGACGCCCTGCGGGGCGTCTGTATAATCCACGTTTCTCGTCGCAGCCAAGGGCTTGTCGGCGAGGTGGTTCAAGGCCACCGAACTGGGGCTTGAATCTTTCCCCAAGGCGCCTATAATGCGCGCCTTCCTTCGGTACCCAGTGGTGCTGAAGGGGCCTCGAAAGAGGGCTTGACAGGGCGGCGCTTCCGAGTAGAATGCGCTTCCCGCTTGAGGCGAAAGGCCTTGAGCTTACCGGGCCAGCCCCGGGATCTTTAACAAGTTGAACCAGATAACTTGTGTGGGTGCTTGCATTGATAGGTGCTGAGAAGTGCCAAAAATATCGGTGTAAGCAACCTCAAGTCTTTTCTTGAGATAGCTTGCGTCGAGCCAAGATTTGTCACCTCAAGTGACAGTTCAAACTTGAACTGAAGAGTTTGATCCT